>JBKACM010000039.1:0-15000 GCA_046269335.1 Alphaproteobacteria bacterium
CTTCTCGGCGATCTCGGGAGCCTCCAGGGTGTGAACCTCGTGATAGTGGTCGCTGCCGGAGCGGATGTTGTGCAGAAAGACGGCGCTTTCAAATGATCGGTCCTCCAGGGCATAGACGGAAACCTGAAAACGCTTGCGGTCATGCAGGCCATAGACGCCATGGCTGACGTGGCCGATGGCATGATTGCCAAGGTTCTTCGACAGATAGGCGATGCGCAGCGGCGGGGCTTCGGGCAGGGGCCGGCGGTTCGGGGGCGGGGTTCCCAGCCTGCGCACGATTTCCACCGCCGCCGCCCGTGCCGCCACCGGCGAGGTGCTCTCCAGCACCGAGAGGTAGTGGATGTTGCAGATACCGGCCAGGTCGAACCCGCCCGAAAGTCCGCCCGGAATGGCGGCCACCCGGTCCACCTGGGCGCGCGCCTCCTCCACCACCGCGAAGTCGCAGGCCTCCGAGGCCGAGGTCACCATTTCCACCCAGCCCAGCGGACCATTGGGATCGACCTGAACACAGGCACGGAACTGGGCGATGGAATCGGCCAGCCGCCGCTGCGCCCGCAGCGCGATGCCAAGGTTCAGCCGGGCGTTGGAATCGCCAGGGTTGACGACGGTGGCGCGTTCCAGATAGGGGATGGCGTCGGCCGACTTGCCGAGCCGTACGCACAGGGCCCCCAGATTGTTGAGGGAGCCGCCATTGTTGGGATCGATGGCCAGGGCCTTGGCGTAGTTCCGGGCCGCTCCGTCCAGATCGCCGCGCTTTTCCCGCAGCAGAGCGTAATTGTAACAAGCCCCGGAGTCCTTCGGGTAGATCGAGAAGATCTTCTGATAGAGCTTCTCGGCCTCATCCAGTCTCCCGGTCCACTTCAGGAGCACGGCGAGGTTGTTCAGGGCACCGTTGTGTCGCCGGTGCTTGGCCAGGACCTCATGGTACAGCTTCTCCGCCTGAACCATGTCTCCGGCGTGATGAAGGGCCACCGCCCTGTCAAAGGTCTTGCTTTTCGGGTCCGCCATGTTCTGCCGCTCATCTGTCGGGAGAAAAAGGGAAACGGGCGCGCATCACGCCGTTTCCTTGAGCCATTGTCGCCACATGGCCTGGTAGGCATCCTCCAGGTCACGGGTGAAGCCGGAATAGTCCATATAGGGCGAGGCTTCCATCCGGCCGCGCAGTCCCATGCGTACCGCCTCCAGGCGATCGGGATCGCGCACCAGTTCGGCGGCCTTGTCCACGTACTCGGCGGTGGTGTTCGCGATCAGCTCCGGATGGCCCAGGTTGGTCAGGATCGACAACGAGCCACGGCCGGCCGGAAGCTCCCCCGCCAGGGTGATGATAGGCACCCCCACGTAAAGGGTGTGGAACGTGGTGGTGCCGCCCGAATGGGGAAAGGGGTCCAGGGCCACGTCCACCAGCCGCGTGACGTGATCGACGAAGCCGGCCAAACCCTGCCTTGGCACGAATTCCAGCCTCTCCGGTCCGATGCCATGCCTGGCAAAGGCGGCCTCCGCCTGTTCCCGCGAGGCGATGCCCATGAACATCAAGGTCGCCTCGGGCACCCGCCGCAGCAGTTCGGCCCAGGTGACCAGCGTCTCTTCCGTCACCTTGACGAAGGCGTTGAGGGACCCGAACGTCGGATGGCCCCGCTGGCGCAGCGGCAGGGGGGCCACCTCGGGCGGGTTGATGATCATCTTGAAGGTACGATAGACGGCGGGCAGCCGCCAGATACGCTCGGTGAAATAGCGCTCCATGTAGCGGGGGATCGCATAGGGATCGGAGATGAAATAATCCATGCTCTCAAGCCCGGTGGTGGCGGCATAGCCCATCCAGTGCGCCTGGATGGGAGCCGGCTTGCGCGCCAGCACCGGCATCCGGTTGTGACCGGTATGGCCGGAGCAGTCCACCAGGATATCGATGCCGTCGGCCTGGATGCGGTCGAACAGGTCCTGGTCGGACAGGGGCACGGCATCGACCCAGTCGTCGGCCATCGAGCGGAGATGACGACTGATGTTGTCCGGATTTGACACCTGGGAATAACCGGTCACGTGTACCCGGTCGTGGTTGTGATGGGCGAGCAGGGGTTGAATGAAGAACACCGCCGCGTGGTCGAAGAAATCGCCGGAGACGTACCCGATGCGCAGGCGACGATCCGGATTGCGGTCATTGCGCCATACCCGCGACCGGATGGCCGGCAGATGCGGTGCCTCGTGGACGGCGGCCCAGGCCCGATGCTCGGCGAACAACTCGTCCTGGGACACCCCATGGTGATAGCACAGGGTCAGCAGCAGGTTGCTATAGATGGCGGCATGGTCCGGCACGATGGTCAAAGCCTGGCGATAGCAGGCGACGGCGTCATCGAGTTGGCCTAGCTGCCGGTGAATGCCGGCCAGATTACTCCAAGCCTCGGCAAAGATCGGCTCCACCCGCACGGCTCGGCGCAGGGCCACGGCCCCACCCCCGGCGGCGGGAAGGTGGGTGCCCAGGGCGTTGAGAACGGTGATGTTGGCGGGTTCCAGGGCCAGGGCCTGACGGTAGGTGTCAATGGCCTCCTGGTGACGGCCAAGACGGATCAGGGTGCCGGCCAGAACGCTGCGGGCCCCCGCGTCTCCGGGCGCGAGTTCCACGACCCGGCGACAAGCCTCCATGGCTTCCTGATTAAGGCCATTGCGTTCCAGTACCGCCCCCAGATTGCGGAACGCGGTGACCCAGTCAGGGCGCAGGCGGGCGGCACGGCGGGCGGTGATGACCGCCTCGGTCGGCTGGTGGGCGGCGACCAGTGCCGCCGAAAGGTTGGTCCAGGTTTCCGGAATCTCGGGGGCGATCGCGGCCATGTTGCGGAAACAGGCGACGGCCTGTTGCTGGCGGCCTTCGAGATGATGGACAAGACCCCTTTCGCACCATGCCATGAAATGGTTGTTATCCAGGCCGGTCACGTGTTCGAACGCCTCCAGCGCCCGGGCATTGTCCCCAGCCCGTCGCCAGGCCTGACCGGCGATGAACCACGCCTGGACATCCTCCGGAGTCAGTTCGGCAGCGCGGGCGAAGGCGACCGCAGCCTCCTGGTGAGCCCCCACCTGCTGACAAAGCCGGGCCAGGGTATTGCAGATGGGAACGTGTTCGCTGCCCACGGCGAAGGCCCGCCGCAGGAGACCCAGGGCCCTTTCGGTCTCGCCATTGTCGCGGGCAACCTGCCCCGCCAGCAACAGCGCCTCCGGATGATCCGGCAGGGCCGCCAGAATGGCGGTGTAATGGTGCCAGGCCTCGGCGCGGCGACCCTGCCGCTGATGTTCCAGTCCCCGGTGGATCACCTCCTGCACCGTCAGATAAACCGGTTCGGAGGGAGGGGGTGACGTGGTGGTGCCCAGGAAATCCCGTACCGCCTCCGCCACCCGTTCCGCCTGTTCCAGCGACAGGTGCGGCCCCATGGGCAGACTCAGTTCCGTCGCGGCCAGAGTCTCGGCCACCGGGAAACTCCCCGGCCCCAGGCCCATGGCGGCATAGGCCTGCTGGCGGTGGGGCGGGATCGGATAGTGAATCTGCGTCTGGATACCCAGGCGTTCCAGATGAGCTTTCAAGTCGTCGCGCCGGGGGGTAAATACCGGAAACAGGTGCCAGACCGGCTCGGCCCCCTCGGGAACCTGGAGCAGGCGAAGGTCGGCCAGACCGCCGAGACGCTCGGTGTACAGGGCGGCAATGCACCGGCGACGATCGTTCCAGGCGTGCAAAAACGGCAGCTTGGCCGACAAAATCCGGGCCTGGAGATCGTCCAGGCGGCTGTTGGTGCCGGCTTCGTCATGAACGTACTTGACGGTGGAGCCATAGTTGCGCAGGGCGCGCAAACGCTGGGCCAGGGCCGGATCATTGGTGGTCACCGCCCCGCCGTCGCCCATGGCCCCCAGGTTCTTGCCGGGGTAGAAGCTCCAGCAGGCGGCCACGCCGTGGCCCCCCAGGAGACGCCCTCGATAGCGGGCCCCGTGCGCCTGGGCCGCATCCTCGATCACCGCGAGGCCGTGCCGCGCCGCAAGGGTAAGGATCGGATCAAGGTCCACGGGACAGCCGTAAAGATGAACCGGCAGAATGGCGCGGGTACGGGACGTGATCCGGGCTTCGATGCCGGCGGGATCAAGGGCGCTGGTGGCCAGATCCACTTCCACCGGTACCGGAACAGCGCCAGCCTGGGATACGGCGAGCCAGGTGGCGATGAAGGTCTGCGACGGCACCAGAACCTCGTCCCCCGGACCGATGTCCAAAGCCCTGAGCGTCAGGGTCAGAGCATCCAGACCGGTGCCGACGCCGATACAGTGCCCGGTGCCGGTCCAGGCGGCGAACTCCCGCTCGAAGGTCTCAAGTCCCTCGCCCAGGATGAACCACCCCGACGCCATGGCGGCGGCCACGGCATCGTCGATGGGACCCTTCAATTCGGTGTAGGCGGCACCAACGTCGAGAAAGGGAATGGGTGCGGACATCGGCGGATCAGCCGGGGGCACCGACGATGCGGAGGAATTCGTCGTAGTCGCGGCAGTAATCCTCCGCATGATACGACGTGGACACCAGACTGAGGCAGACCGCGCCAGGCGAGAAGTTCTCCAGGGTCCGCCACAGGATTGGCCGAATATGTAGACCCTGGTCGGGCCGGTCCAGGGAAACGGCGGTCCGGCCACCGTGACCGTCGTCCAGATGAACTTCAAAGCGTCCGGAAATGGCGATCAGCAATTGCTGGGTCGTTTTCAGCGCGTGTCCCCCTCTGGCCTGGCCTTCGGGAACGTTGTAGAGATAGTAGGCGCGACGGATGTCGAACGGAATGTGGGCCCCGCCTTCGATGAAGGTCAGGTTGCCCCGTCCGTCCGTGACTTTTGGCAGGTCCAAGACCTTGTAGAGAATATTGCCCATTGTTCTCGCGCCAACGATGTTGCGGCGCAATTCTATGCCGGCTTGCCGCCACGGCTCAAGCGTTAACCCGTATTTCTCATCGGGACACGGAAGGATCGTCAGGGTAATCGGGTGAAAGTGAAAATGGAATCGTGACGCCAGGGTAAAACGTGAACAAATGGCGCATTGAGCGCCCGCGCGATCGTTCGCGCGCAAGCCAAGGGGCCGGACGGCCCCGCCGGCGATTGAGGGCGTTGATCGGTCACGATCAACGCGGATTGGTATGAGGGGACAGGAACAAACCAGGGTAATCGGGTTCACCCGATTACCCTGGAAGGATCGTACACAGGAGGGAGCGCGTCGTGCCTAGCCATCGCATCTTTCGCTGGCTCGCCCTCTCCAGAGCGGAGCGCCGTCTTCTGCTGGAGGCCCTGATGGCCCTGGCCCTGGCGCGGCTGGCGCTGGCAATACTGCCGGTGACTACGGTCCTGGGGCGATTTGGCTTGCGGCTGAGCGAGGGGAAGGAGGCCGAGGCGATTGCCTCGGACCCGGAACAGGCCCACCGGATCGGCAGGGCGGTCCGGTGTGCCGCCCGGCACGCACCGTTTCGGACCCTGTGCCTGCCTCGCGCCCTGGCATCGTCGATTATGCTGCGTCGGCGTGGCCTGCCGGTGGCGCTCTGGCTCGGCGTGGCCAGGGCCGAAGGGCTGACGGCCCATGCCTGGTGCGTGAGCGGTCCCGCCCCGGTGGTGGGAACGGCCACGGCGGCGGCATACACCGTGATCGCGGTCTACCGGGGGTAGCCCGATTTTCTCATACCGATGAGCCGATAAATCGACTCATCGTATGGTCCCTGGCCGGGCGCCCACGTCCGTGGGCTTGGCCGCGGCCGCAATGGCCGCTTGATACCGGCGCGCGAGCGGGACGATGTGTCAAATATTCTGCTCGCCGGTATCACAGAAACTTCATCACCAGCGGAATCAGAAACGGTACCAGCAGGGCGGTGACGACGCCGTTCAGCCCCAGGCCGAGCCCGGAGAAAGCCCCGGTAGCCTCGCCCTGGTGCAGGGCATGAGCGGTGCCGATGCCGTGGGCGGCCACGCCGATGCCGAGCCCCCGCGCCCGCTCGTCCGCCACCCTGAGCCACCGGAACACCCAGCCCTCGGTGATAGCCCCGACGATGCCGGTCAGGATCACCAGAACCGCCGTCAGGGAGGGCAGGCCTCCGATCTCCTGGGCAATGCCCATGGCGATGGGCGTGGTGACCGACTTCGGCACCAGGGACAACACGGTTGTCGGCGAGGCTCCCAGCGCGAGGGCAATCCCCACCGCCGAGGCGATGGCCGTGACCGATCCGATGCCAACCGCCACCAGCACCGCCGGCAGGCGGGCCCTCAACGCCTGTACCTGCCGATACAGCGGAATGGCCAGGGCCACCGTGGCCGGTCCCAGCAGGAAATGAATCAGTTGAGCCCCATCGAAATACTCCTGGTACTCGATCCCGGTCACCTTCAGGAACCCGGCGATGCACGCGACGCTGATCAACACCGGATTGGCCAGGGGATGGCGACCGAAACGGTGGAACACCATCAGTGCCGCCCGATAAACGACCAGGGTCAGCGCCACTCCGAACAGCGGACCGGAGAGATACGTCCCCGTCATGCTACACCCGGACAGGCCCGGCCGTTGCCGGACGGAATCCGAACCTGAAACTGGAATTTGAGGAGGCAAGACGACAGGCCGGATAACGCGCCGCTACGCCCGTTGACTCCTGCCGTCAAGAGCCTCATGTTGGCATCAGGGAGGGTGCCATGACGACAATGATTGCCGAAATCTACGACGCGCTGAAAGAGGCTGGCGCTTCGGATGACAAGGCCAAGGCTGCCGCGCGAGCCATCGCCGAGCATGAGGGCCGATTCAGCAAGACCGAAGCCGATCTGCTGGTGCTGAAGTGGATGGCGGGCTTCAACCTGGCATTGGTCGTTGCCATCGTTGCCAAATTGTTCATGCACTGACGTCATCGCTCTCGAACCTCTCTTTGGCTTCCGGCGGACGGCTGTTTTGGCTGCATCCGGAGACCTTTCCCGAGCCGTCGTCGGCGGAGTCCAGGGATTTCATCACCAGGGCCGTCACCCCCATGGTGAGAAGGGTACTGAGGAGCAGGGCGACGGCGATCGGCAGCCACTCGGCTGCAATCAGGCGGAGGTGGACCATCACCCCCACCCCGGCCGGCACGAACAGCACCGACATGTGGGACAGAAGCCCCCCGCCCACGGAATCCAGGGAAGCGGGAACCCCCCGGCGTATCAGCAGCAGCAGGAACAGAAGGACCATGCCGAACACCGGCCCTGGTACCGGAAGGCCGGTTTTCCTGGCGAGGAGTTCCCCCAGAAACTGGCAACTCAGCAGCAGGGCAAAGGCACCGATCATGAGGAGAGCGTCACTTGCTCCTGTGGCTATTGGCGAGCAGAATATTGACCATTTTTTTTAGGTTTTCGACGTACTCTTTCCTGTACAGTCCTTCTCCAAGAAGGAAATATCTCATCTCCGGCCGTTGTACGTCAAATATTTCTCCGGAAGAAATAACGACCCACGTCTCAGGTCTATTCCAATCTTGTACCTCAGCGATCTGGCACCCGAGGGCTGCGAGCTCCGCCACAACAGTACTTCTCTTCTCAAACCTTTCCCCCAAGAACCATATTGTCATGATTTTTCTAACTATTCACACCGCACCGACTTATAAACTCTGACAGACATCTCACGGAAAACCCCACGCCGGTTCCGCTAACCAGAACCCGCATCAAATCACACAGAAACCCGATGACGGCAGGCCCACTCCGACGGACGACGCCCTCCGGATGGTTGTGTCGCCCGTTCGCACCGTACAGGTGACAGCACTGCCCCTTTAGTGTCCGTGAACAACGACTGACCAAGCTTTCGCCCAACGGGATTCCGGCTTGCCCGCCGCCTCTCCCACTGCGCTACCGCGTGTATCAGAATCGATCCTTCTCTTCATATCCTCAAAGGACACATCGAACGCATAATGCAAATTGCGTTCCGCCTTGCGGGAAACCAAATGGCTCACCATGTCCTGGACGACATCATAAGCCTTGCGGAGGCTCGAATAGCCCACCAACACATTCGGCATGTCCGGCGATTTCAGGATATGGCATCCACCTTCCAGAAAATGAGAGATTCGAACCTCCTTAGGAACGCCGACTCCTTCTTCCTCGGACGGGGACAACACGACCCGCCCGACAATAACGCCCTCTGAAGCCACTCCGGCGTCCCCCTTGACGTTCAGCATCCTACCCGCCCCGCCCCCCGAAGCGGTCCGCGCCTTGTAGGAGAACCAAGCACTTCTGTCAACGCGGATTCTCATGCCAGACCTCAGACGTACAATCTCTGGTATACGGTGAAATGCGATCCGCACAGCCAAGCCCGTATCGAGATTTAATCATTATACCCGTTTATGTCTGGTAAAGAAAATGTCAATATTTCTCTAACTATCGTACATAATTTATCTTGCATTGTTTGTTTTCAATCCCAACATAGCATGACCTATATCCTTATATCCTATCATGGTTATTCTTCCCTATTCCGTGTGGAACCTCGGCGATGACCATCTTCAGTCCCGGGTACCACGACTCGACCCCAACGGGCGCGCCGACGGCGAGACACAGGGTCATCCTGGAACAGCATCCCTCTTGCCGTCGAAACGGCGCTTCGCATACACTTCCCGCAGCGTTCCGGCGGATCGCTCCGGGTTTCTCTTAGTGCATTGATATCATAGGGTTTTATCGATGAAGCTGCCGATAGGATTGCTCACGGGCGCGCTCCTGGTCGCCGCCGCGCCGGTGGCTGCGCAGGACGTCAAGACGCTTTCCGTCCACAACGACTGGACGGCCTATTCCTTCAAGGAGAACAAACGCCAGGTCTGCTACATGGCCGCCCGGCCGACCAAATCCGAGGGGGTTCGCGGAAAGCGGGGCGACGTGTTCGCCATCGTCACCCATCGTCCGTCCGAGGGATCATTCGGGGTGTTCAGTTTCATTGCCGGCTATCCCCTGAAGGAGGGCAAGCCGGTGGCCCTGGACGTGGGGACCAAGCCGTATTCTCTGACTTCCCATGGCGAGACCGCCTGGGCCAGTACCGATGACGACAAGAATTTGCTGGCATCGATGAAGTCCGCCAAGGCGATGATAATCCAGGCGACGGCGGCCAAGGGGGGGGACAGCCGGGACAACTTTTCTCTCAACGGCTTCGCCCAGGCGCTGGAAGCCATCAGCAGGGCCTGTCCGCGCGCGAAGTAGCCTCGGACCTATACCAGCGACTCTCCCACGATGTGGATAAGATCGCTGAGCAGGGTATTGATGATCACCAGAGCAAAGGCCGTCGCCGCGCCAACGCCAAGGCTGATGCGGACGATGAACCAGCCGTAGACGATCATCATCACCATCAGGGTCAGGAACATGCCTTCCAGCATCGGGGTGTGACCGATCGGCGTCTTTTGCAGTACCACCATGGGCAGCACCACTACCGATTCGAGTACCCGGAACCAGTTGTAGACGACGATATAGCCCGCCCAGCGTTCCCGGATTCCCAACCAGCGGGCCAGATCCAGGGCTACCACCGGCCATGTCGCCCACAGGAGAACGTAGGTGACGGCCCGTGCCAGGGCGAAACGCCATGCTCCGCCGCTCGGGGGATGGGCGAGGAACATCAGCAACGAATCCATCAGGTAGATGGGGGCCACTATCCAGGCCGCCCAGAACGACCGGCGGACGCCCCGGGCCGTGGCGTCAAACAGCGCCATTCCCTTGACGTCGAACTTCAGAAGCCACCACAGGCCCAAAAGAATACGGGCCAGTTCACGAGTCGTCAGCATGACAGATACGACTCGAGAATGTGCCGATAGATCTCGGTCAAATTCTCCAGATCGGCGACGGCAACCCGCTCGTCGGCCTTGTGCATGGTCTGGCCAACCAGCCCGAACTCGATCACCGGACAGGCGTCCTTGATGAAACGGGCGTCCGATGTGCCGCCGGAAGTGGACATCTGCGGCTCCAGACCAGTCACGTCCCGGATGGCCTGGCGCACCAGCCGCGGGAACGGTCCATCCGCGGTCAAAAATGGATCGCCGGTGACGATGGTTTCCAGGTGATACTCGCTGCCCACCGCATCCAGGGTCCGCCTCAGCGAGGCAACCAGGCTTTCGCCGGTGTGCAGGGTGTTGAAGCGCACGTTGAAGGCGGCCCGGGCCGAGGCGGGGATGATATTGGTGGCGGCGTTGCCGACATCGATGGTGGAAATCTCCAGGGTTGACGGCTGAAAAGGCCCAACTCCCTCGTCCAGAGGGTGCTGAATCAGGGCGGTCAGCAGGCGCAGCAGCCTGGGGATGGGATTGTCCGCCTGTTCGGGATAGGCGGTATGCCCCTGCACGCCACGGACCGTCAGACGGCCGTTGAGGCTGCCACGGCGGCCGACCTTGACCATGTCCCCCAGCCGAAACGGATTGGTGGGCTCACCCACCAGGCACACGTCCAGGATTTCCTCGTTCTCCGCGAGCCACGCCAGCATCTTGCGGGTACCGTTGATGGAGGGGCCTTCCTCGTCACCGGTCAACAGCAGGCTGATCGAGCCGTCCAGCCTCAACCCACGCGCCTTGACCCTCGCGACGGCGGCGATAAAACAGGCGATGGCCCCTTTCATGTCGCTGGCCCCGCGCCCGTACAGGACCCCGTCGATCACCTGGGCCCCAAAGGGCTGGACCGTCCAGCCCTCGCCCACCGGCACCACGTCGCAATGGCCGGCAAAGCAGAAATTGTGACCCTCTGTGCCAAGGCGGGCGTACAGGTTGTCGATGGTGGGCGTGCCCTCCTCGGAAAACGGTGTTCGCCAGCACAGGAAGTCCAGGGACTCCAGAACCGCTTCCAGAAGATCGAAGATCCCGTCGGCCTCCGGGGTCACGCTCTCGCGGCGAAGCAGGGCCCGCGCCAAAGGCAGGGGGTTGGTCGGATCGGCGAGGAGATCGGCAATGTCGATAACGTCGTTCAATCGCGTAACAGTTCGTTGATGGATACCTTGGCCCGGGTCTTTTCGTCCACCCGCTTGACGATCACGGCGCAATACAGACTGGGTCCGGGCGATCCATCGGGCAACGGCTTGCCCGGCATCGCCCCGGCCACCACCACGGAGTAGGCCGGCACCCGCCCCAGGAAGACTTCCCCGGTGGCACGGTCGATGATCCTGGTGGAGGCCCCCAGGTAGACCCCCATGGACAGCACCGCGCCTTCCTCGACGATGACCCCTTCCGCCACCTCGGAGCGGGCCCCGATGAAGCAGTTGTCCTCGATGATGACCGGGGCCGCCTGTATCGGCTCCAGAACGCCGCCGATGCCGACGCCGCCGGAGAGATGGACATTGCGGCCAATCTGGGCGCAGCTTCCCACCGTGGACCAGGTATCGACCATGGTGCCGGACTCGACCCGGGCTCCGACATTGATGAAACTCGGCATCAGAACCACCCCCGGGGCCACGTAGGCCGACCGGCGCACCGCGCAGGTGGGCACCGCCCGCACCCCGGCCTTGCGGAAGTCCGCCTCGGTCCAACCGGAGAATTTGGAGGGGACCTTGTCGTACCAGGCCGACTCCCCCCGTTCCGGAGAGCGCGGCCCACCCGGCATCGGCACGCTGTCGTTCAGACGGAACGACAGCAGCACCGCTTTCTTGAGCCACTCGTTGACCCGCCAGCGACCATCGATCTTCTCCGCCACCCGTACCGAGCCGCTGTCCAGGGCCTCCAGCACGGCTTCCACCGCATCGCGGACCTCGCCGCCGGTGGCGGGTGACAGGGTTTCACGCCTCTCCCAGGCGGTTTCGATGACGGCTTGCGTGGCGTGACTCAGCATGGCGGGTTCCGTTCGCGCGAGGACAGGAAAAGCAGAGTATCTCTCGGGAAACATACCGGCGCGGGCCCATTAGTCAACCACTGGCGCAGGGTGGTCCAGGGGAATCGGGTGAAAGTGAAAATGGAATCGTGACACCAGGGTAAAACGTGAACAAATGGCGCATTGAGCGCCCGCGCGCCCGTGCGCGCGCAAGCCCAAGGGCGCGGACGCGCCCGCCCGGCAATTGAGGGGACAGGAACAAACCAGGGGAATCGGGTGAACCCGATTCTCCTGCAGGTCTTTCAGGGCGGGCTTGTAAGGAACCACGCTCCCGCCGTAGGATGCCCCCGCGAGCCCGTTGGCCGGTACAAGCCCGGGCGATAAGATACCGGGACTGCGGATTTTGGCCCGTGGCTGCGGGTTGCGGCGTCTACGGGGGGGGGTTGCGCGGGGATTGGATGGTGCGGGTCGGCGTTCTCCGGCCCGCGCGGGGATGGAGTGGTGTTGTCTTGATCCGGGCGGTTCGCGTTCCCGAAACGCCGATGGCGGCAGGTGGCCCATGAGGGACGCGACGGACCTGCGCCATGACGTCGCGGTGTGGATCATGGCGCTTGGCATCGTGTTCAGCCTGGCGCTGGTCCTGACCGCCACCCTGGGCACCGATTTGTGGGAGGATCGTACCTACAGCGTGGCGCCACCCATTGTTGCCGGGATGCCGGCCCCCCATGCCGATGGGCGGGAGAAGATGACCTGCTCCAGTTGTCATATCATCGTGCCACCCCACGCCCCCCGGAAGGCCCAGCCCTCACCTCCGGCCGCCTCGATCAACCGCCGCGACTTCGCCTCTCTGCCGAAATCGGTGACGGTGGCCCTGGCCGTCCCTTCGACCCCCTCGAAGGAAACTCTTGAGCGGCTGGCCCCCAACCGCTTTCAGGGCAAGATCGTTCGGATCGTCAATCATGAATCCCTCTCCTCCTGGCAGCATGTGTACGTGCTGGTGTACGATGGCCTCAACCGGCCGGCCTGGGTCGACCTGGCCCCACGCTGGTTCCTTCGCGCCGGGGGTTGTCATGTCCGCGCCGGCCTGTACGTCAAGGGCACCGGGTTGCGGGATCCCGGGGGGGGTGCCATCGCTCTGACCTACGGCCAGCGGGTCGTGGTCAACGGGGCGATATGCACCCTGCGCGATCATCACGGTCAAACTCTCTGGGGAGGGATCGAGGCCGCCGATGTCGAGTGATCCCTGGAATCAGACCGCGACGCTCCCCAAGGGGCTGAAGGCGTCGCAATGGAACGTGGTCTATCTGCTGGCGGCGGCGGGGGCACTGGTGTCCTCGCTGTCTGTCGCCATTCAGCCGCTGCTGCTGGGCCAGGTGTTCGGTATCGCCTTCGAGAAGGAAGGTTCCATCAATGCCGACATCCAGGTGGTGGTGGAGATTCTCTCCGTGCTGTGCGTGGGCTGGCTCGGCCTCATGTCCGATCGGGTCGGGCGGGTGCGGGTCATCTTCATCGGGCTGATGATCGTCTGTGCCGGGGCCGTGCTGGCCGTGTTCAGCCTGGGGGCCGGCATGACCCTGGGTCTGGGGACCGGAGCGCTGCTGCTGTTCTATCTGACCCGGGTTCTCATCACCAGCGGGGCCGATACCGTCGGGCTGCAACTGTCTACCCTGGTAGGCGACGTCTCCGACCGCGCCAACCGGCCGCGCCTGATGACCAACGTCGTTTTCATGATGGTGTTCGGCAGCACCGTCCTGTCCGCTCTGGTCATGCAGGTGACCGAGCGGTCGTTCGGGGTCTATGTCGTCATGTGCCTGCCACTCCTGATCGGCGGGGCCGGATTCCTGGCCGCCCGGCGATCCTTGACCGACGTCGCTCCGGCCCACGACCAGGACGTTCCCCCGCTGCTTCGGGTCTGGGAACTGGTCAGTCACGACCCCAGGATGCAGCTTGCCTTCGCCGCGGCCTTCTACACCAGGGCGGACGTGATCCTCTTCAGCCTGTTTTTCTCGCTGTGGTGCAGTTCCGTGGCGGACATGGTGGGCGTGACCCGGTTGTACGCCAGTGCCCACGCCGCCGGCATGATCGGCCTGCTGGGGGTGGTGATCCTGGTGGCGATACCGGTGTGGCGGGCCTTCATCGAACGCCACAGCCGCATCTCCGCCATTGGTGCCAGCCTCTCCCTGGCGGCGCTGGGCTATATCGCCCTGGGTCTGTTCGTCAATCCCTTCAACGGCTGGGTGGCGGTGCCGCTGCTGCTGATCGGTATCGGACACGCGGGGTGCTCGGTGACCCTGAAGGTCCTGACGGTGGACATCTCGCCGAAGCCGATTCTGGGGGCCATGCTGGGTTCGGCCTACATGACCGGCGGTGCCGGCATCATCCTGCTGGTGCAGAGCAGCGGTTATTACTTCGACGCTGTCGGTCCGCGGGCACCGTTCCTTCTGATGGGAACCGGCAAGATGCTGGTCACCCTTTTCGCCGCCTGGCTGCTGCTGCACGGCATCGACGAGACGGCCGACCACCACATGAAAAACGGCCGCCGGGTCGATTGGAAACCGCTGATGTTCCTGACCTCGGCGCTTCCCTTCCTCTGGCTGATCGGCCGAAGCCTGACCGGCGGTTATCTCACCGGCGGCTCGCTGGCGGATACGCCGGTGGGGTTCATCAACCGTTACCTTGGCGACTGGGCCTTTACCTTCCTCATCATATCCCTGGCCTTGAGACCCCTTCAGGAAATGACCGGCCTGAAGACCCTGGCCAGATACCGGCGCATGTTCGGACTGTATGCCTTTTTTTATGTCATGTTGCACATCGGAGCCTACGTGGCTCTGGAATGGGCGTTCAACTTCCAGGATATGCTGAGCGATATCCATAAACGCCCCTTCATCCTGCTGGGGCTTGCCGCCATCACGCTGCTGGTGCCATTGGCAGCCACCTCCACGAACCGGCAGATGAAACGGCTGGGAGCCAGGCGCTGGAAGAAACTGCACCAGATGACCTACGTCATCAACGTTCTGGTCGCACTGCATTTCCTCTTTGCCGCGGCGCGTGAGAATGGCGAGCCCTATGTCTATGCCGCCGTCGTCGCCGGCCTGCTGGGATACCGTTACCGCCAGTACGCGCTGAAAAAGCGCAAAACCGCCGGGTAAGCGGGGCGCTTGATACCAACGGTACGAGTCAAGGCCTCGTACCGTTGGTATCATACCAGACCGAGATGAGCTTGACTCATCACGGTCTGGGAATGGCGCATTG
>JBKACM010000003.1:0-9667 GCA_046269335.1 Alphaproteobacteria bacterium
GGTGACACCAGCGGCATCGAGCGTATGTGCGTACCCGTCCCAGTCCAAGGCCCCTGGCAGGGGCGAGACCAGCGAGGCCGCGTTGTTCAAGATGTTGTTAAATTCTGCGTTGAGGTCGGCGGGGTAGAGGACTTCGTTCCCCCACACCTTGATTCTTGAAAGCGCCATTTAGCTGTTCTCCGTGCTGACCCCAGAGGGCATCAGGCCAATAATAAAGTTGTGCATCTCAATGTCACTCGCATCATTATTCTCAGTCAGGCGATACTGAAACGCCCGGCCTTCGCCGCCCGTCTCCAGTTCCAGAAAGGTCTGGTTGAACGCGGCTCCGCCCAAGCTGTCGGTCCCCAGGACGGACGTGCCCAAGAGAAACCCGCCGCCCTGCTGGGCAAAGGTCGTGGTCTGGGCCGTGCCGCCGTCCGCCGACCACGCGAAGGTCGCGGTATTGGTATTCTTCGGGGCCAGGCCGATGCCGACCGAGAACAGGGTCTTCTTATAGACTTCACTCCCATAGGTCAGATAGGGCGTCATCACGTCATAATTGATGCTGGTGCTGTTATGCGTGCGGTCGCTTTGATCGAGCCGGTAGACGTAGCCGTCATACCCACCCGCAAAGACACGCAGGCGCTGGTTCGTGTCCATGGCCTGACAGAGCGAGGCAAAGGAGCCAAAATCCCATAAGGCCCAGCGCGGGTACGGTTCGCCTTGCGCCAGAAACCGCCAGTCCAGCATGAGGCAGCGCGTGTTGTTCGTGGTGCCCGCCAAAGGGAACGTGATGAGGGAATAGCCCCGCGCAAAGTCGGTGGCAGTCTGCCAGTACGGGGCGCGGGCCAGGTTCATGTTGTCGCGGCACCAACTCAAGATGGGGTAATTGCTATACGCTTGCAGGTAATCGCCATAGTCCTGAACAGCCTTCATCGTATGGATCGTGCCGCGAGGCGAGACAAACCCGAAGTCGTTGCCCATCGAAAAGATGCACGACTGATTCGCCGCGCTGATCCCTTCAATAAAGGTCGTTCTAGCAAAGGTGCTGGGGGTGGCTCCGGTAATGCGATGGATACTGAGCTTGTTCGGTCCCTTAAAAACCCACAGGTCGTTCCGCCAGGAGAACAAGCCCACAATGCGGTCGCCGTCGCCAGGGTCAACGTCAATCGACCCGGAGCCGGTACTGGTCCAGTCCTCGGGATTGCCTGTGACGCTGTAATAGAGCCGGTACGGCACCGTCCAGTTGCCAGCGGCCCATTGCTTGCCCTGGTGTTTGACGCTGAAGCTGAATCGGGGTGGGGAGCCTGCGAGAGTCTGAAACGTGGACTGATCCCACGATTTCGGCACGTCCGTGGTGCTATTGGACCCGATAATCAACAGGTCATTAAACGTGCTATAGTGCGGGATTGTACCCACTTCCAAGCCGGTTGTCAAGCTGGAAAAGGAGCCCGTCCCGCCATCGTGATAGATTTTATCGTTAACATGCACGACCCGGCGCTGGGTCGGGGTCGAGCCGGTGCCGAGCCGCCAGTAATCGTAGACGCCCGTGACCGTCTGGGCGGCTTCAATGACGCTGGCATTAAGCTTATTGGTGCCAGGGGCTTTGCGTGGCCCGCCATCGAACTCGTAGACCACGTTGGTGGCGGTATTGAGCCAGGGCAGTTTGAAGTTCGGGCCGTCCGGTGCGCCGTAATAGGTCGGGCCAAAATCCGTGGCCCAGCCGCCAGAAAATTGATGGGTGAGGTATTGAATATCGCTGGGCATAGGTTACCGGAAGCTATCGAAACGGTTGCTGGTTGAGTACCGTGTCCCGCCCTGTCGCCTGTACGGGCGCACAGCATGGGCACGATACAATCCTTCATTCGGCTGGATACGGACTCGATTGTGGGTGCCCATATCGTGGTCGGCAATCATCCGGCTCATCAGCTCGCCAAACTCGGCCTTGGCCTCCTGGCTTCTCGCGTCATCTCGCTTGTCCCGATACCAGTTGGCGAGGGCATGGAGCACGATAATGTGCCGGTACCGGAGCGGCATCATGGGCTCGTCCGTGTCGCTGGACATGGCCGATTGTTCCACCCCGGCGCTGGTGACGACCAAGTTACTCGTCACGTACGAGTACGGGATGATGTAGGTCTGGTCGGGGTAGGGGTAGAACACGACCTTGCGAACGGGCGTGGTGGACCCGCTAAAGGACAAGTCCAGGATCGAGGCCGACGTGGGCTTGCCGCTGATATTGCCCCTGGTATGCAATCGACGAAACTCCTTGCGGTCCAGTAGGGGAATGTTCCAGTCCGTGCTGAACAGGGCAAAGTCGATGGGCCGGAGAAAGTCACTGGCCAGGGCGTATTCATCTTCAAACGCCCGATACTCGGCCGCAGAAGCATCGCTGGAGGCGACGTACCGGGTTTCGAGCGTCGCGGCGGTATCGCCAGAGACGGCTGACACGCGGTAGATGTCGGTGGCTCCAGCGATGGTGAGTTTGGAGCCCACGCGCAGGTTATTCTGGTTATAGGTATTGGCCGTGTTCCAGGCGGTGCCGGAGCCGGTCAATGACAAGCTCCCGGCCGCGATGGAGACCGTGCCGGTCGTGTACGGGGCCTTGGTCGTGAGAAAGGCCCGTCGCTCGGTCCAGGGGAACACGTAGTCGGTGCCGATATGGATGTCTTGCAAGGCGATGTTGCAATACCGCTTGGCCTGGGTTTCGGTGGCGGTGATGCCGGTCGCCACGCGCACCCGATTTTGCAAGTCGGTGTAAATGTCGCTGAAGGTCGTAACTTGTGACGTACTGCTCATGCCCACTCCCTGGTCGCGTACGTGACCAAGCCACGGGCGACTTTCCGGTCTAGGGGAAATTCACGCATCAGATGGTCCTGGATCTTGCGCTGGCGCTGCTCCTTGGTCTGCGTCCGGTCCTCGCCATACTTCTGTGCCCACCAGGCCGCACGCTTGGCAATGGCAGGGTCAGTCAAGGCCTCTCGGGTATCGGCTAGTGTCCCCATGTTCGTGTCGTTCCTTTCGGTGGTCGTCGCTTGAGCCGGTTCATCATCGGGGCGACCTTGCGCTGCACATTGACCGTCGCTGGAGTCCCGCCGTCGCCAGCCGAGGCGTTCGAGGAGACCGCCCATGTCACGTTCGTGCCCCATTGGCCTTGCTCCTTATTCCAGTAGGACCAGACAATAATCATGGCTGGGTCTTAATCGTGAGGTAACGGTCATCGGCTCCGGTGGCCGTAAACCGCACTGTAATCACGTCCCCGTTCAGGTCTGTGGTTGAGAAGTTGATGCGATAGATCCCGTTCCCGACTTCAGCAATCGTCCCGCTATTCGTGCAGGCCGCAAAGGCCCCGCCGTCGATGCTGCGCGTCGCGGCCACGGTCAAGCCGGTGCTGGGCGTGATATGGTCCGAGCTGCTGACCATCAGGAAGGTGAAGTTACTCAATGCGGTATTCTTCTTGATCCCCGCACTGAGCACGGCGCTGGCAATGTCGCTGATAATGCCGCTGGTCACGCCGACCTTGCTCTGGAGATCGCTCAAGAGGCTGTAAATATCAGACAGGGACGAGCTGTTCGCCGTCGCCATCGAGTGCGCGTCAGACGCCAGCGACCGCGTCGCCACGGCGGCGGAATGCGCGTCAGAGGCCAAGGATTGCGTCACGAGGACGCGGGAATTGGTCTGCTGGGCAGCACTGAGAATGTCGCTGAGATCGGAGGCCAGGACGGTTTGGACCCGTGAGGCAATATCGCTGATGTCGCTCACGGTCAAGGTGCCTGCCGCTCCTGCGGAGATGGCGCTGCGAATATCGGACATGGTGGAGGCGTCGAGTGAGACCCCGGCCGTGATCTGGCTCTGGATGTCGCTCACGCGAGAGCCCGCGAGCCGGAACAAGGAGCCGAACGTGGACGCCTTCACGTTACTGGCGGCGGTATATTTCTCGGCCCAGACCTTGGAGGCCACATCGCTGGCGGTGGCCACGGCTCCGGTGATGCGCGAGGTGAGGTCGCTCACATCAGACTGGACGACCGTGAGTACAGAAGCCACGTCACTGATGCGGGACAGGTTCAAGAGCACGCGGCTATCGACCCGTGCCCCGATGGTGTTGGCCCAGACGGCGCTGGCAATGTCGCTGATGTCAGAAGTCGTCACCGCACCGGCCGGTCCTGCGCTGATCGCAGAGCGGAGGTCGCTGATGTCGCTGCTGTTCAGGGTGACAATCTTATTGGCGAGGGTATAGGCCCAGACGGCTGAGGCAATATCGGAAATGTCGGACGCGGTCACGGTCGCGGCGGGGCCGGCGCTGATCGCGGAACGGATGTCACTCAAGGTCGAGGCGTTGAGCTGCACGCCCGTGGTCGTGATAAGCGATTGGATGTCGCTGAACCGGCTGGTCAAGGCTGAGTCCACGTCAGAGACCATGGACTGAATGACGAGCACGCGGGAGTTGGCTTGCGCGGCGGCACTGGCGGCGTCACTGGCCCCGGACTGGCACACGACCACGGCGCTGTAACAGTCCGACAGGATGCCGGACATATTCGACACGACGTTGGAGAGGTAACTGACCACATTGGAGAGGTAGCTGTTATCAATCCCTCCATCGGCAATCAGCGTTTGATAGGCCGCGCCGGTTGCGGACAGCGAGATAATATATTGATCGTACCAGGCAGCCGAGGCGTCGCTAAGATCGGCTTTGGCGAGGGCGATGGTATAGATGCCAAGGGCTGAGGCTCCGACATGCTGGATGTCGTTCGTCAAGGAGCCGGTGCCGGACGAGACAAAGTTGACGCCCGTGCCGCTCCTGAGCTTGCCATAAATCTTGATCTTCGTCACCTGCGACAACGCGCTTTCCGGCGTGGCAAAGTCGGTCGCATCGACCATGACCCAAGTGAGGTGATTATTAGTGCGGCCCTTGTAGAATTGTTCTGCCATTCCTAGTCCTTCGTGGGGGTGGCGAGGACGATCAGGCCCTCAGAGACGTACGGCTTCCCGCCGTACCAGTAATGCTTCGTGACGGAATACTTGGCCCGTTTCAGGAGCGTGGTCAGGGTCGTGACACTGTAATAGGCCACATGATCGCGGTGGACGTTTTCACGGTGCCGCGTGAGGAGCCAGGATTGACCGGCTTCGCAAAAGGCGTTCGGGACGGTAATGGCTAAGGGCACAGTGTTGTACGTTTTACGTAATGCGTCAAGGAACCGCCCTGGGTTGCTGAGATGTTCCAATACTTCCCCGCAGACGATGAGTTCGATGCCCACAACCGCTGGCAGATCGTTTGAGCTAAGCCGGTCCAGGTCCATGTCCTGGTAGTTCGGCCGGTCGCTTGGTCCCTTGTCGATGCCATGACAGGTGGCGGCGACCTTCATCAGCGCCTGGTCCAGCAGTCCGGTGCAGCCCACATGCAGGACCGTCTTGCCGGTGCAGAGCTTGGTTAAGAAGTCGACCCGGTCCACGGTCATGGACGGGGCTACAGCATGGACCTGCTTGTCCCAGTACTCGGCCGAGTGCGTGCCCATCTCGCGGATTTCGGCGGTGAGATCGTCCAGCGTCGCAAAGAGCGCCATCACAAGTACCTCTTATAAATCTCCAGCGACTGCTTGACCGTTTCCTGTACGTCATGGTGCTGCTCGGCCCAGGCCCGGTACTTGATCTGATCGTAATTCTCCCAGCACTTGATAATGGCATCGGCCATACTGATCGGTTCGTAGTCGCAGGTGAACGGGTAGTCATGTTCCCGGTATCCCGCACCGATAAAGGCCTTCCCCGCGCCGAAGGCCTCGATCCCACGGGCATAGAGCGGAAACAACCCGCTCACGACAATGTCGGCTTTGTTCAGCACCGCGTTCACGTCCGTCACCGGACCCATGAGCGTACGAATGAACGGCCACCATTTACACTGCTTAATCAGGGCTTGGAACGTCTCTTTCATCTTCGGGTCTTTGCAGTTGACGAGATGCAACCGCGCATCGGGAAACTTCTTAAAGACTTCTTCCATCGCCCGGCAGACATAGAGCGGGTTCCGTTGCCCACGCCAGTTCTCGTAATAGAGAACGGCAGGGGAGCCTTCCAGCTTGTTCACGTTCGGGCCGAGTGGCTTAAACTTCTCCAGGTCAATCCCTTTCGGAACCAGGAACGTGCGCTTGATCGAGTTCCAGATCGGCAGTTCGTCCTTCCGCATGGCGATAAAGGCGTCCATGGACGGCGCGAGATCGCAGATCGCTTTCATGCTGATGCCGTTCCCCACACTGGAGATCGGTTCGCCGTGCATCCACATCACTTTCGGCTTGCCGTCGTGATAGGCTTTCATCCCGAGCTGGCTATGAACCAGATGAATGTCAGGATTGGTCACGCCGCCGTACAGGACGTTGTCCTCGCCCGGTTGCCGGACCTCGACCTGGTGCCCGAGCTGTTCCTCATACTTGACCAGTTCCAGGGTCGTGGCCGCGAGACCGGAATGTTCCTTCTTCATCCAATGCTGTAGCTGCACTCACATCCTCCAGTTCATGCCAACAGTCACACCGAGGGGAGCGGAGCGAGTGTTGCGAGTGGTTCGTCCTGCCGAGATATATTCAAACGCCCCGATGTCCCAGGTGCCGGAGCGGGTATTGCCCGCACAATCGTCCGTAAAGCTCCCAGAAAGGGATGTGCCTAAATCACGCGCACCTGCGTCCGTTGACGCCAGGGCATAGTTATCATTCGCTTCATCGACAAAGGTAAAGGTTTGGCTTTGCCGATTGCCCGTTCCACTGCTGAGTTCAGTGCTGGCATCTGAAGCAGAACAATAGGTCGGGGTCATGGAGGCCCCGTCATCAACAAAATCCCAGAGCGTGGACCCGTTGCCGTTGCTATGGCCCAAGCAGTTCGTGATGGTCACGGCAGTGGCTCCAAGATTCCAGAACCCATTCCTGACGCAATTTGCAGCCGTGCAATTCTGACAGGTAATCGTCCCCCCGTTGAAAAAGAATCCATGCCGCCCGGATTCGTATGCCAAGACGTTTCGGATGGTGCAGTTATTGAGCATACTGAGAAGAATCTGCGGGTTCGTATCTGTGGCGCGCATGATGCAATTCCGCACGATACAGCCATCATTATTGACCGTGACACAGGTGATATTGGCGGTGCTCACACTGAACTGCATCCATTCCACGACCGTATAGTTGACCGTGAGCGTCAAACAATTCGCTGCCGTATTGGTCATACGGGCTTTGGAGGTACTATACGTGCCACTGTGCCGCTCAGAAGACGGTGAGGTAATCAAAATATAGCGAGTCGAATCCGTCGTCCAGGTGCCCGCAATGGTGGCCGCCGTGGTATCATCAAAGGCGTACATATTGAAAATAAGCCGCTCATCATTACTGACGAGATTGGGCCGGACCGCTTCCTGAGCCGCTTCAGCCGCAGACAGGGTGGAGTAATCGCTTGCGCCACCCCCAATATCAAAACTCACATCTGCCATTAGGCGGTCTCCAAGGTGGTCTTGTTTTGGATGTACGAACGAACCTGCGTTAAAGTGACCGTCACTTCGCCCGTAGTGATTAACGTATTGCGAATGGCCGCAGGAATGTCATCCACCCGCACCCGCCAGAGCCGACGCTTGAGCATCACGGGTTTGAGGGGGTCCGTCAGGTCCATTTCTGGTCGGACCCAATTCTGTGCAGTCGCCACCGCTAATCCTGGGATCTTTACTTTGACAAATGTAGGTAACGTCTCCAACCTGCCATAGACATGGCCATCCGGCAGTACCGCCACCACATCACCGCGCTTGTAGCATCCCCGATCAATAAGCGGGTCTGCATGGAGGGAACTCGCCACTCGTAATAATAGTTCAGCCATACGTTACCGTAAGAAAAATGCCAATGTGCCACTGGAGCTTTCCGACTGATACCCCATCGTACTCACCCCTTGCCACGCCCCCATATCCACCCCGCCTGAGCCCGTGCCGACACAGCCGCCGCCGTTGAGTTGATAGTCCGTGGCCGCTGTCCCACCCGCATTCACAAACGATGGCGTGGTGGTGATGGAGTTGTTTTCGGCATTCGCTAATACGGCCTGTGCGGTGGTGCGCCATCCAGCAATGGTTGTATTGGTCGTGGCATTCCGTGACCATGATGCCGTGCCTGCGGCCATGTAGTAGCAGTTGTAATCCAGCACCGTGGGAAACGCCGTCGTCCCGACTACGTTGTCGTAGATTTCGAGAATGCGTGTAGAGGCCCCCAGGTGGAAGATGTTGTTATAGAATTCTGTACTCCGCCACGGTTGGTTTCCGCCATCCTGCCCATGAAACACCCCGCGAGTCATCGCTCCGCTGTCATAGACCGTGTTGTTGTAGATCTTCATGCCCGTCGCGGTCGTCGCAGGCGAATCTTCCATGTCCACCAGGTACGCGGCATTCAAGACGAGGTTATGATGGATATTCCAATTGCTTTGCCCTGTCGTTTCCAGTGTGGGGAAGAACGCGGCGCGGGTCAGGTCGTACAGGAAATTCTGGTAACAATTGACATTATTCGGTGCCGTTTTCCAACTGATCCCATTGTGACAATCATAAATCGTATTGTTGTACACATAAAAATCTGTAGTGGAAAACAAATACACGGCACTCACATTAATCGTATCTTCAGTGCGATTCGGGTCTGAGGTTTGCCCATGGAAGAGATTATTGTGAATATAGATACTGCTGCCCGTGTGGCATGCAATGCAGCAGCCGTTCGTGTGATTGAAATGCGACCGGCCCGTATAATCACAATTCTTAATGATGATATTGCTCGACCCCCCTGCGATGACTGTATGCGAGGAGGCCAGTGTGCCGAGATCTTTGTCTCGCACGCAGGAGAACCCGTCAAACGTAATATAATCGCGTCCTCCCGCTCCCCCTACGCCAAACCCAGAAAACCCTGTGGCGGCGGCATTCGCGCAATCGTTGATGATTGCGCCGTGCCGCACATGGGACATGAACGTGATCGGGTTGCCCGCCGTGCCGTTGTTCGACGGATTCCAGGACGGTGTTTCGTAGTCTGAAGCATTCGGCGGTTCATACGTGCCGGACAGGAACCTCACCACATCGCCCGCCGCGGCATTGGTCATCGCAGTGGCGACGGTGCAGGGCGTGCCGATGGTCTGCGCGTTCGCCCAGTTCGTGCTGACAGAATCGGCTGAGACGTAATAGGTGGCCATCTAGTCCATCCTCATTCCCACCAGCACCAGAAAAAGATCCACCATCGCCAACATTTCCTTACTGGAATCGGGGGTTGACTGGGTTCACCGGAGGGCGCTGGTCGAAAGGGACCGCCACACTCAGCCCTGATTCGTTCAAGCTCTGGTCCCGCGCACTCACTGCGATTGAACCTTCCCGATTCGTCAGATCAATCACGTAGGTCGGGTTGCCGGTCGCCGGTTGCAGTACTGTGCCAGGCTGGAGCATCGAGGGCGATTTCACGACCACGCAGGACGGCGTAAAGCACGCCCAGACTTGATAATCACGCATGTCCGGTTCGGTGTTCCGGTCCCAGGTGAGGGTCGCGGCCAAGGACGGCCCAGCCATAATTCCACATAGAACCAGCGCAAGAACAAGACGAAGACTCATAGGCATTACCAACCTCCCGGAGAAGATTTCCATGCGCTGCCATGTTGCTTGATCCGACCCTGGCTCCAATAGCCTTGGGCGCGGCCAATCTTGACCAAGGCCCGTGGGTTGGTC
>JBKACM010000003.1:9676-36130 GCA_046269335.1 Alphaproteobacteria bacterium
GCCGAAAATTGAACATAGCTAAACACTACACCATGCCGGAACTCATCAACAAGAAGCCGTCCACCATCGGGGAATGGGCGGCGAAGGACCAGCGCGGGGCCGGGCGCAGGAGCCGCCTGGCCAGCGCCGGGACGGCCAAGGCGAAGGCCCTGCTCCAGCGCCTGGACAAGGGGAAGGTAAAGCCATGAGCGACGGGACGGTGCGGCGGTATACGCTTCAGGAGCCGACAAAGTACATCGAAGGCGGGGCATTTGTAATCCCCGCTGGTATTGCAATGGTTAAAGCCTCCGACTTCGACACCCTCCGCACGCAGGCGCGGGAGCTGGCGAGGGCGCTGGCACGACTCTCTAACGAGGTGATCGGGTCATTGCCGCTTGGGGAAGCCACGATTCGCCATGCCATTGGCAACACAAATTACAATTGTTTGATCGAACGAGCAACCGAAGCGCGGGCTGTATTAGCCAAGGCCCAGGCGGTGCTGAAGGAGGGGAGATGATGGAGACGCCACGAAACACAGCGGGCGAGATAACTGAGCAGATTATGGCCCAAGCGGAAGTGAATATTGACAACCGGAAAGCACCAAAGCTGACGACGGCACAATACAACAGCCTCTATGAAGCGGTTTATGACGTGATTGCAGAAAGGCTCAAGCCATGATCGCCCGCCGCCAGTTTATGAGCACGAATGCCGGGCTTAGGATGGTCGCTCCATCCCGCTCATGGGTCGCTCCCGTGAGTAGGCCCGGCTCCAATGTAACCCTCTTGCGACAGGTGCGGGGATGATGCAACTAACAAAACAACAACAGGACGCTCGTTTAAGGCCGCATCGGGTCAATGGTCGCTGGTTTTATCTATGTGATGGGCGTGGCGTTGACGCCTGCTCATTCCATGCTGACCATGGCTTGGCCATTGACAACATTCCAATCACATCACTGTTACGGGCCTTGGATAAATGCGGTTACCTTGACCAATGGGACCGCAAGCAGCAGATACTCAAGAAGCCGCAGCCATGACCGACCACGCGACACGGGCGCGAGAGATTGTTGACAAAATAAATAGCCAGCGCAATCGGATTGCTGGTGGCTATGAAATCCCACGCGATGAACCTGGCCCTGTGGCCCTCATTGCCGCCGCCCTGACCCGCGCTGCGGAGGAAGCGCATGAAGCTCACGTCTGGGAGGTCAGCCCGGCGATGGCACAAGCGAAGATCGACCAGTTGAATGCCCAGCTACAGGCCGCGCAGCCGGTGTGGTCGAAGGACAAGCCCACGGTGGCGGGGTTTTATTTCTGGCGGGTCGGTCCACGGGACGAGGACATCGAAATTTGCTGTGTGCATGATGATCTTCAGTCTGTGCTATTTTTTGAAGGGGAGTGGGCAATGGTAAATGTGGAATGCGGCGAGTGGGCCAAGATCCCCCTGCCGAGGGAGGCGTAGGATGGAGACGAAAAACCTCGATACGTTGATGGCGCAAGTAACACACGGGGTAATGGATTCAGATGAAATACTTGCCTACCACGAATTGATGGGTAGGCACGGCCCCGCGCTGGTGGGGGTGCTGGTTAATTTGTACGGCCAGGTAGCGCAAGCCAAGGAGGGATTTGGTATTTACTGTGACTCACCGTCTATGGCTGAGGCGATGCACGATACAGAAGCTCTTATCACTCTCATTGACCAGGAGGCGACATGCCAGACGTGATAAATCCAGTCTGGATTGACGGCTACTACGACACGAAAGCCGACGCAGCGGCAGCCATGCAGGTGCACATTACCGACACATGGCTGGAAGGTGTCCCGATGCAAGCCCTCACGCTCGACCAGATCGAGGCGTGGTTGAAGGCTGAGATGGAACAGGCAAAGAATACGGCTGGATGGTACGGGGTTGCGAAAATTGAAACCCTGCTTGTCCAGGTGCAGGCGTGGCGAGGTGGAACATGACACCGTTCAACTGGGGCTTTCTAGTCGGGGCAATCACGGTTGCGCTGATTGATATGTTGGTTGGATGTAAATAACCGTGGGGGAGCGGCGTGGCGGTGAAGACGCAGGGTAACCATTCCCTATGCACGTTCGACTCGTGCGATGGCTCGGATGCCTGCGTCCGAAAGGACTAAGTGCCAGGTTCGAGTCCTGGCCTCCCCCACACACGCAACGGGTCGAGGGTGTTTGCCGAATAGATCGAATAAGGCAGGGACACGCCATGGAACTAGCCCCCTGCCGCCGTGGCGTGGCTTTAATGCACCCTCGACCCCACAAGGAGACACACGATGAGGGATGAATTGACGAGAGCGCAACTAGAAGAGTCATTGCGGACGGATCGGCTATTTGGAGGAACGGGGCTTGACACATGCTTCCCTGAAATCCTCGCGCATGACGCCGCGCTCCGGGCGAAGGTGGAAAAGTTGGAGGATTGGCGAGCAACTGTGACGGCTGCACTTGGCCGCGAAGGTGGAGCACTCTTTGACGATGTCCCCAAGCATATTAAGGGGATGGTGTCCCAGCTCGCCACCCTGACCGCCGAACGGGACGAACTTGAACGAATCCTATACCGTAAAGGATACAGGAAGTCCTGTGACATTCCGGCGTGCAATTGTGGCGACCAATGGAACCATGGTGGGAACGCCGAAGAGAGATTGAGGGAATTGCACGATGCACTGCCGTATGTGAATGGTAAAACGCTATTGACGATTGTGAAAGAGTTGGTAGCCGACCGGGACCGGCTGCGGGAGCAAATCGAGGCGTTGAGACGTGAAGCATACAAGCTGGACGCATGACGCCGCCTTGCGCGGGGAGGGGGGATGATGTTTGGACATAAGACAGCACGCCGACTGGACCGCCTAGAGGACAAGGTAGAGGGGCTTGAGAAGTACGTTGACAGCCGTGAGTGTGCACACAGCTTGCGGAGACAGGTGCAGCGGCTAGAAGATGAATTGGCTCTACTCACGCAGGCGTTAGGGCTTGTACGGGTCAGTAAAACGATCAACACGTATGCGCCAAAGGGAGGCCCGGAACACCCATGACCGACGACACGCTGACCCAAGGGGAGGGGGGATGATATACGAACTAATTAGAGAGTCGTTCCCTGTTGCCAGAAAGCCCCATCGGTGTATCTGGTGTGGTGAGGAGATCACGATTGGCACAAAGCATTGCCATGAAATTTCAAAATTCGACGACTTGCAAGATCATCGCTGGCATATGGAGTGCCGCGATGCGTCGCACGATTACGTTATGGACGGCAATGGTCCTGAGTTTTCGCCGTATGAAAACGAACGGCCATTGAAGGAGCCAACGCCATGACCGACGACACGCTGCGGAAGGAGTGTGAGAGGCTGTACGACGACGTATTGCCTGCATACTACGAAGATGATGTTCGTGAACGAAGTATAACGGCGCTCCTCGCCTTCGCCCGTGCCCAGCAGGCCAAGGGACTAGGGGAGGCGGCGGGGATTGCTCGTGATAGGGCCACGAGGTCACGAGGGAACGGTGAATTGAGGCAAGTCTACTTCTTGAGAAAAGATGAAGCTGAGTGGATAGCCTCTAAGTTAGACGCCCAGGCCACGGCGCGGGAGCAGGGGGTATGACCCTGGAGCGTGGCCATGCCCAGATGCAGTACGACGCTCCGCTGACCCAGGCGCAGGGCCAGGCCATTCTCCAGAGGCTGGACCAGATCCTGGCGCAGTTAAATTTGCTGGCAGCGCCGTATGCCTATGTGGTGGATGGCAAGAAGAGTGCGCGTGCCACTGCGGCCCCAGATGTCGTGCCAGAAAAAACGAATCTCCCCACAGCCCCTGAGAAGGTCGGCTTTGACCTGTTCTGGTCCGTGTATCCGCGCAAGATCGGTAAAGGGGCGGCCGAACTCGCCTGGAAGAAGCTCAAGCCCGATGCCACGCTGCAACGCCGTATTATCGAGGCGGTCAAGGCCCAGTGCAAGAGCGAGCAATGGCGACGGGACGGGGGCCAGTTCATCCCGCACCCGGCGACGTGGCTGAACGGGAAACGGTGGGAAGACGAGGTCGAGGTCAAGATTGCCCAGGACAAGCCGCCCGTGTTTTACAAGACCCTCCCGGAGCGGCCTGCCGGTGAGGCCCCGCCACCTGAAGTGCAAGCGGCCCTGTCGAAACTCTTAGGAAGGGATATGTCATTTTGACCAGCAAGGAATGGGCACAGAACTGTCTCTTTTACACGTCCGAGATCCTGCTCGATGCCCAGACGCCCGGCGCAGTGGCGAAGGAACGGTTGGCGCGCAATGCGAAGACCTTGAAAGAATCCTGTGAAGTGTTTTGTGCGGCCATGAACTGGATGCCGGACACGCTCTTGCGCGAGGCCTGGAAGGCCCATCGCGGGAGCCTGAGCCAGGCCAAGGCCCAGGAGCAGGGCAAGAAACGGGGCGTGACACGCACTTGACCCGATCCTGTCCCTGTGCCATGATACGCCATCGAACGTGACAAAGGAGGTGCGAGTGACGTTGAAGCGTATCTTGTTCATCCCGGATTGTCATACGCCGTACCATGACAAGCGGGCGTTAGAAGGGCTGGTCCTTGGCCAGGTCTTGGAGGCGTTTCAGTGGGACACGGTCTGTATCTTGGGCGATTTCTGGGACAATTACTCGATCAGTGCCCATCTCAAGACGCCGACGCGGGAACGGTCCTGGATGCGGGAAAGCGAGACTGGGAAACGGCTGTTGAAGGAGTTTGATCGGCACAAGATCCGGCGCAAGATCCAGATTCGGGGCAATCATGAGCGGTGGCTGGAAAAGATTCTGTCCGAGAAGGTGCCGGAATTATACGAGCAGTTTATGACCAAGACCAAGCGCACGCCAGGGTGGGAGATCGTGGATTACATGGACAGTACGACCATTGGCAAGCTCCATGTCACGCACGATCTCGGGCATAGCGGCATGAATTCGACGCAGCAAAGCCTGTCGGCGTGCGGGGACAATATTGTGATCGGGCATAACCATAACTTGACGTATGTGGTGCGGGGGAACGCGAAGGGCGAGTGCCACGTTGGGGCCTCGTTTGGCTGGCTCGGGGATTATACCAAGATCGACTACCGGCACCGGATGCGTGCACGGCGGGACTGGTGCTTGGGCTTTGGCGTGGGCTACTTGCGTGACAATGGCATTGTTCATATCCAGCCCGTGCCCATCGTGAAGTATTCGTGCGTGGTGGAAGGGAAGCTGTTTCAAGCCTAACCGGAGGAGCGTATGGCCTGGATTGCAAACGGGATCTTAGTCGGTGTCGGGGCCGCAGCAGGACTGGTGGCGTTTGTCACAACCCTGTTCCTGATCGGGTCCGTGATTGAATGGATCGGGTGGAAGATGGAGAAGCCGTGAACGGCATTGAGATGGTCGCGTTCATTATCAATGCCCTAGTCGCGTGCTCGGCCGTGCCGGTGACGGAGCAGCGCCTGGGCGGGGACACATACCAGATCCAGGCCTGGTCCTGTCAGACGACACAGGGGCCGGTCCAGGTCCGGGCCTGGCGCAGGCCCTGTCAAGGCGAACGGGAACGGTACTGGGGCCGGATGGTGTTTATCGAGTTCCAGGAATGGCATACAAGCCTGTACCTCAATAGGTTTGGAGAAATCATGGTTGGGGCAGGGGCAGAGGTCGGTGAAGCGTATTTACCTTCATGTGGTTCGTGACGAAAAGGAGCACGTCAGATGGCACGTTCTAAGACGAAGTCCGTCTCGCTCGACGGGATCAAGCACGCGATGGCCCCAGGGCATGTGGAGACCAGGGCCTGCAAGGACAAGACACGGCGCGATTACCATATCAAGGACATCCAGAAAATGGACGCGATCAGCTTTGAAATGAACCATTGCATGGCCTTCATGGGGCAGACTGAGACGTTGCAACTCATTGCCTCCGTGACGAAGGCAGGCTACCAGCAATGGGGCGATGCGTTCCTGGACCAGGTCCAGACCTGGATCGAGGCGGTGCGCTAATGGCCAACAACAGCTATCTCAGGGGCAGGAAATTGGAATGGGCCATCCAGCATCTGTTCAAGGCCCATGGCTACACCGCGATGCGGACCAGTGGCAGTCACGGGTTTGCGGACGTGATTGTCACGCGCAAGGCCGGGGACGCCACCGACCTGACACGGCCCATTACCAAGGCCGAACTTGACGAGGTCCTGGCCGGATGGTTGCCGGTCCATGACCCGAAGAAGATCCTGGACCCGTTCCTGTACGGCAAGGTCAAGCACCTGCGCCATGGCGGAACGCAGATGCTGCATCTCGTTCCAGCGACAGTGTGGCTCATGCAAATGAAGACGACCCAGCCGAAGAAGCGGAGAAAGGCGAAGGCATGAACTGGTTCGAGATTGTCGAAGTGACGGTCACGGGCGTGGTGTTTCTGGTGTTGGGTGGGGTGGCAGTGGCGCAGGCGTTGTCAGGCACATGGAGGAAACGATGACACAATGGGTGCAGCACATTTCGGGGCAAGGAGAGAAGTGGGAGGTGAGCTATGATGACAAGCACACGTCCCAGTGGGGTGTGCAGGTAGGCACTGGTATTCGCCAGTATTACCACTGGCTCCCCAAATCCGAATACCGCCTCTGCGAGCCGCCAGAGGTCTGGGTGGATGTGACGGATGGCGTTACCGTGCAGTCCGGGCGTAGCAAAACGACGGGGCTTTCATCGGAATTTGTTTACCATGGCGACAATCATTTAGCGAATCTGGTCTGCGGCGGGAACTATCGCCTTCGCAAGATTGCGATTGCTGGCGTCAATGGCTCGGCCTTCATCGTGGAGCGCAAACAATCATGAGTGAGGAAGCGGAGATTATCCTGTCCCTGGCCCTGTCCCTGCTCGTGCTCGGGATCGCTTGCATGATGCTCTGGAGCCATCCATGACCGTGCAGGAAGCCGATCAGATCGTGCGCCGGAACTTTGCCAGGGCCTGGGCTGACATTGTCGGGCACGGCCCGTCCTGCGGCGATATCAAGGTTGAATACGAGAAGGGACGGATACCGTCCATGGTCAATGTCTTACATCTCCTGAGCGGGTGGCGATGAAGAAACTATTTTTGCACGTGAACCAGGGCGGGGCCTGGGCCAGGAAACGGGCCGCGAAGTGCAACGGCACGAACCTGGCCCTGCGGCTGCTCAAGAAGTTGGAGAAGGAGGGGGTGAAATGATTAGCGTTGAAGTGAATATCAACGACACGTGCATTTTCTACGCAGAGGCGGTTCGCATTAAAGGGAAAGGGAAGGGCACGCGCTGTACCTATCGGACTGGTCAGGGCCAGATCCTGACCCATGATTATGATGCGGGCTTCAAGCCGCTCGTGAAACAGCTCCTGGACGTGTCCAAAGACATGAGCGTGGACTAGTGCCCGAACTTTTCATAGACCCAGGCCAGGAGCGCGGACCCGGACAATCCTGACGTAATCCACTTAAAGGCGCTGATCTGCGCCTCTTGCTGGTCCAGGCGCAGCCAGTAGCCCTCATCCTTGACGACATGCGCGTCAAAGGATTGCTTCATGTCATTTAAGGTGCTGTCGATGGTGTCGAACCGGCTCATCAAGAGCTTGAAGGCTTGATCGTCCATCATTTCGCGCAGTCCTCCAAGGTGCGGAGGATCTCCCGCAAATAGCCTGCACTGATCGTGACGCGGTACGGGTCCGGCACGCACTGTGTCCCGTCCACGGGACAGTCCCAGGCCGGTCGCAGTTCATGATCGTCAGGAATGACGACGGCGGTTGGCTTTGTCGCGCAACCGCTCCAGCTCACGAGATAGATTAACCAGCCCAGTCGGGTTCCCGCCAAAATGCTCTTTGAGATGCGTGTCAATATCGTCATAGGGCTGTTCCTGTTTCTTGGTCTTGACCGATTCGGCCCAGGCTCCGGCAATCAACGGGATGACGGTACAGAGCATGGCCACCAACGCTTCCACCATGATTACACCGTGGGCTTGTTCGTGACCCGCCGCAACGTGTTCACAATGATCTGATAGACACTGTTCGATTGCACGGCCGGAATCGAGGCCAGGGCCTCGCTGATGGCCAGCAACCCGACCAGGATGCCGGTTCCGGCATCGGACTTGAAAAATTCCCAGACACTGACGACGTAGTCCATGTGGTACTCCTTTATGGTTTGGGGATTGTCACAATTCAAAATGTCCTGCATCCCAGCCGATCTTGTCTGCATAGTCCTTTGGATCAACTCCGAACCGTCCACCCCACCGTCCCCCGAGCTGTTCCCATCGCTCGCCTAAGGGCCGGTACTGTGCTGGGCTGGCCAGTGTCCCGTCCACGAACAGGTTCAGGTCAATGGCCCGTCGCTCGGTATGGGCACTAGCCCGAATCTTGGACCGGCCATTAGAGACGAGCAGGTCCTGATACGTCACGGGCGTGCCACAGTGGCAGCACAAGAGTTCATCGGTCGAGCGCCAGGCATCGCCTACCGTCACGTCATAGCCATGCTCGACGAGCCAGGCGAGGAACAGGGCCAGGGTCCGGGCAAAGGTCAGTTGCCGGTCACGGAGCGGGGTCATTCATCACCTGTATCTTGGAATTGCGATGCGGCGAATTGTAGGAGCTGGCCTGTCCGTTCGCCCATCTTGCCTCGGTTGGCCTTGAACATTTTCACGAGAAAGTTCCGGCCTTTATCACTCATCATGAGGGACGCGGCGGCATCGTGGGCCGCAATGGTTCCGGCCGCAGCCATGGACGCGCCAAAGGCTCCAGCAGGTCCGTGCGTGGCCCCTAATGCTGCCGCCCCGCCCATCGCCACGACGCGCTTGAACGTGCCGATGCCAGCCCCGCCAGGACCATCCGGTTTCGGGATCTTAGCCAGCTCCTTCATGGTCTGTTCAATCTTGGCGTAGGTGCCTGCGCCGACGCTGTCCTTAAAATCAATCGACTTGAGCTTGTTCAGCATCTTGACAGGGTCGATCACTTCAAAGACTTGCCCGCCAGCTTCTATCGTTCGCACCCCATACTTTTCGAGTAATTCCCCGAACTCTTCCTTCGCAATCGACTGCTTCGCGGCCTTCATGGCCTCGCGGAGCGCGGTGACGTTCTGCCCTGCGGCAGCGGCACTCTTTTCAGCGGCGTCCATGTCGGCAAAGAGCGACTTGCGAAGGGCCTTGTAGGCTCCGTATTCCTCGCCGCCCTTGGCTTCCAGCCCAGCCACTTTCTGGCGATAGCCCTTTAAGAGGACGGCCGCATCTTCAAACGGCATGGTGCCGCCCTGGGCCTGGAGCGTGGTCTGAGCCTTGGTCGTGGACCGACTCAGCGATGGAACCGCCGCCCCATACTTACGCTTGGTCTGTTCGACATCAGCCAGCTCATCGACCGTCTTGCTAAAGTTCGGGACCTGTAAGGTCGGGGAGCCCATGGCATTGACTTTGTCGTACGCCGCTTTTGTGGTCGAGGCGTCACCAGGAAGGAGCTTGGGCGTCTCACGGATCAGCTCGGCCCCGATCTGTTGTTCGGCGGCGGCGTGCCCAGGAATGGCTTTGCGACCCAGGACGGTGGCGAGCTTGCCAGCTACAGGAGCCGCGCCGGTCAAGGCCGCGTCAGTCGCATCAGGCTTGGAAATGCCCAGCGCCCGATTCGCCATCAGCCCGGCAATGCCCCCGACCGATTGGCCCGCCATTTCTCCGACAGGTCCGCCCGCCATTAACCCAAGTGCGCCCCCGACTAGTTGCCCACCCATCGGCAATGCGGCAACCCGTGCAGCCTCACCGAATTCAGACATCTGTTCACGGCGCGGGTCCTTGATTTGTGAAAACCCTTGCACAGGCGGAAGCGGGATATTGTATTCAGGGGCCAGGGCTTCAACCATGGCCCGCCGTTCTGGGTCCAGCTCGCCGCGCCGTTGCGCGAGACGGCCCAGGGCCTCCACTTGATCCTGACTTAACCGCGAGCGTCCTTCGGTCTGGGCGGTGGGTTGCCCTACTTCATCAGTGGCGTCTTTCGTGGTAATCACTACTTCCCTCCAAAGAGCATGGCGGCATCGTCTTCCACGGATCGGTACTGATTCGATTTATCGAGCAGTTCGTCCAGTCGGCTTCTCGCGGCGGTAGTAATCGGCTTCCCGCCTAATTTGAGCTTGAGTAATCGCTGGGTCTCTTCCTGAATTTCCCCGAACAGGGCCTGCTTTGCTTTCAACGTCTGCACCGTATCGCCAAACGACCCGAACGTATCCGACCATCGGGTCACGTCCGTGTTGGTCAGCACGCCGACTTCAACAAGGCGGGCCATGCGGCTGGAGAAGGCGTCGCGGTCTTTCTGGTAGGCAGCGGCCAGGCCATTGCGTCCGGTGTACGCGCCCGCTTCCAGCGCAATCTTTTGCTTCAAGGCCTGGGCCGGTGTCTTCGCGGTAATCAACTGATTCGCCACGCGGTTCATGGTGTCAACGGTCTTTTGTGCGACCTTGTACTGGACGACGGCGTCCTTTTCTTTGTCGTCTAATTGCCGATACGGGCCGTTCCGGTACTGGCCCTCTGTCAACCCTTTCGGGGCCTGTTCTAGTTCAAGATTTTCCAGCCCCTTGACCGTGTAGTAATCCGCCTGTTCTTTCAGGGCCGGAACGGTACCCATCTGGACGTTGGTGCGGCCTTGGGCATAGCGTTCCGCATGTCGCTGGATCACCATGCGCTGCTCTGCCGACCCAGGCGCAAGGTCTTCAAAGTTCTTGCCGGTTTCAGACAGCGAGACACGATTGATCTCTGTTCGGTCAGGCTTCTCATCCTTGCCTGGGTCTTCAATCTTCTTCTCGGTCATCTGGTTCTTGAGCCGGAGCGCGGTCAGTTCTTCCTGGCGCTTGGCCTGTTCGTTCTGGAGCCGGATAAATTCCTGTTGATCGCCAGGGTCCATCGGCTGGCCGGTTCGCATAGACTCTTCAGCGAGCGCACTGAGACGGGCATATTCCGTCGCTTCCGCTTTCGCGGCGGCACGGCGCTTGGTCCGGTCTTCCAGGATCGTGAATCGTTGGTCGATGTCGTCGGCCGTGACCTCGCCCTTCTGCCAGTCCTGGACGAGTTGCTGGATCTCTTGCGGGTACAGCTTGGCGTAGGTATTGACCTTCCCGATGCGCTTCTTGCCAATACCTTCGACCGCAGCGGTAATCTGTTCGTCCCCGTCAGCCAGTGGCTTCAACATCTCCTGGCGCTGCGAATCGGTGAGGCCAGGCTTCGTCATCACATCCATAAACATTTTCTGTTTATGCTGCCGCTTCTGTTCCGCGAGCTGCGCCTGTTGCTGGGCAATGGCCTCTTTGCGTAACGCGGCCTGTTGCTGAAGCTTGGCCTGTTGCAGTTGCTGTTGCTCGGCATACTTCAAAATCAACGGTTCACGCCCATGGAACCCTGCGCTGAAGGCTTCCAGTGCCCCGCCAATGCCGTAGAGGGCGTGCGCCCATCCTGGCGTTTGGGGCGAACCCGGCTCACTCGAAAGCCCTAGCCCAGGGTCTCCCGTGTCTGCCTCGCCCTGCGAGAGATACATCGGGTCAATCTGGCTTTGATACCCGGCTCCGGCCGGGATCGGTTGATACGGAGCTGGCGTGGTCGGGCCGGGCATATTCAAGCCTAAGCCGGTATCCAGCCCGACCAGCCCGTTCATGTCATAGATCGGCCGAGGAGCGGTCAACGTATCCAGTTCTCGTATTTGGTCAGGGGACAAATCAGCCATTGACATCCTCTCTCCACTGTGCCATGCTTGTGTTATGAGATACTTGATCCTGAGCGTGCTGGTGCTGGCTGGCTGTGCGACGCCAGCCCCGTCTCAAGGCCCAACGGCCCGTGAGATTCGGGAGTGCCGTGACCTGGCCGTGGCGTATCAGCTGGAAGATACCCGCACGTTTATGCGACAATGCCTGGCCGTTCGTCCCGAGGACATGCCGTTGCCCGTGATCGAGCCTCGTATGAGCGGGTATGCCCCTGGGTATGCCAACGGCCCCTACGGCCCGATGGGGCCGACGTGGCAAGAATTTAATCAGGTTTTTCAACAGCCCCTCCAGCCGTACCAGATCGTTGACCCGAACCATCCTCGCCCCCGCCGCTAGTCTCTGCCACAAACCGAAACGTACACGACGGGATCGTGGCTACGGAAAGGGGGTGGTTCGGGAAAATGCGACAGATCTCTGGCCGTTCCTCGTAAATTCCACAGACCGCTCGCCCCTGGTCCCAGCGCAAGTGATTGCACTCGCCCTGTTCGTTCATGCCTGTAAACGGAGGCTGGGCGAGGAGGGACGTGGCCAGCGTGTCGTAATGCGTCTTCCAGTGCTGCAAAGAACAGCACTGCCCACAGAATCGGTTACAGTCCCCGATCCGGTTAAAGGTGGGCATCATTGGGAGTGGTTCGTCCTTCACCAGTAACCTCACAATAGCGGGAGAGGTGAATCAATCGGTCGCGGGTCGCTCGATGCGTGGCCTGGTCTACCGCCTGATTCGGAATCAGCGCGTTCGCCTGTTTAGGGCAGGGCACCAAGGCCCCGCGATAGGCCCCGTCCAGGCATCGGTAACAGGTCGGGTACTTATCGGGAGAGGTCGTTTCCTCGCGCTGGTCGTACCGCGCACGATCATAGGGGAGGTGGTAGTGTCTGATATAGGCCCAGATGTCCTCGTCCGTCCAATCGACAAACGGGACCACGAGCTGTGTCTGCCCGAGCTGTGACACGGGGTTGACAATGGCCCCTGCCGCGCCAAGTTCAGGGTCGTCCGTGCCTTTGTGCCCATGCACTGTCACGTCCCAGGGGTACATGGACAGGGCCTTGGGCCGGTTCACAAGATCGTCCACCGCGCACAGGTAGCGGGACTCGCCTTCACGTCGTTCACGGATACCGGAAAAGAGATGGATATGCGCGCCCGATCCAGTCGGGTAGCTGTGCAATACCTCAAAGAACCGGCCGGACTGATAGTACGTCGTCTGTTCCGGCCACATATCGAACACTTCCAGGTCCCAGTCGCGCATCACCTGCTGGGCGTGCGCGTGCTTTTCATGGAACTTCGGGAAACGAAAGAACAGCACCGGCACGGTCCTTATGCGGAGGCAGAGATGGAGCAGGACAATCGAGTCCTTCCCGAACGAGCATAGCACAATCGGATTCCTGGCCTGCATCAGGACCGGGGTTAAGAGCGCAAGAGCGTGGGTGGCTTTCTGGTGCATTAGATGGCAAACGCCGCCGCTGCGCCCATGGCGAGCGACCCGACGCCTCCAGCTACTTGTGCCCCCGTGGACAATCCTGACGGGGTTTGTGACCCGCTGGCATAGCCGGTCCCAACCGTATGCGTCGTGGGTTGCGCCATGCGCTCCTGGAGATAGTTCCCGAGACTGAACGCCCCTGCACCAGGGAGCGCCCCGCCCAACCCCAGGGCGGTATTGGTCCGGTACTGGTTCGTGGCGAGCCCCATGTCGAGCCCCGCCTTCGCCCATTGCCCCTGGAGATCCGCCAGCCCTAATCCTGCCCGGTCAAAGGACTGTTGCGAGATCGGCGTATCGCTGAGACGCAAGCCACGGCCTCCGGCGCTAAAATCGGCAAAGTCTTTCAGGCCCATCTGAAACCGATTGTGTGCGGCCTGGTATTGCTGGTCCAACGCCTGCTGGTCTTGCAGGTTCAGCGTCAGCGGGGAGTCGGTACTGGAGAGCCGTTCGAGCCCTGACTGGAGCGCCCGGATCTGCTGAAGGTTCAGCCCAGCAAACTGCTCTCTGAGGCGCTGTTCAGCCTCCGTCGCGCCAGGGAGTGTGGTGGTCGCTGTTTGGTCGATCTGGTTATCGGACGAGGACGTGGAATTGGACATACTTACAACCTCTTCATATAAATAGTGCCTGTGGCAATCGGGACCGATCCGCGCTTTTCAGCAATCTTCATCCAGCCCTGGTCGGCATGGTCAATCGACGTGACCACCGCCTGGCTCCCATGCCGTGCCAGTTGTTCAGCGGCGGCATAGCAGAGGTCCCTCGCCACTAAGGCGTTCGTCCGAACGGGGAGGGACGGGGCGATCACCAGAAACTCCATGCGCCCGATAGGAACTCCGTAATTGAGCATAATGCAGCCTACGGGCCGATCTGTTTCAGCCAACAGCCAATTCCCCGCTAACGGCTTGCTCCAGTCCAGCCAGGTGCCGATCCGCGCCTTGGCGGACAAGCATAAGGCTCGGATCACTGGCCCTTCATGCGATTCAGCAAACCGGATTGTCGGAGTTATTACCATTTAGAACCGAATCACGTATCCGCCTGCGACCCAAGGTTGCGTATTGCTATGGGCTCCGTCGCCTCCTGTGCTGCCAGTCGAAGAAGATGCTATATTCTCTGTACCAGCAGCGCTATCAGCAGACCCCACGCCCCCGCCAAAGGTCTGGTATGTGTGGGTATGGGCGGGCATTTCTGCTGTCACTAGTGTATGCGTCTGTGTGCCTCCCGCGCCTCCCAGCGTTGTGCTGTTGCCGCCATTCGTGGACGCCGACGTAATCCGGCTCGCCGCGCTGCCCCCTAAATTGTCCAGCCCGATCCATGTCCGTCCTCGCATGTCAGGAACATTGACCTTGTTATGGAGCGTGTGCGTGCCGGTCCCTGCGCCGGTAATGTCCAGGACCGCCCCGCCTCGCGTGGCCGAGACCGTAATGACGTTGGCGCTAACCACGGTTTTGACATAATACACGGTATTTGCAGATAGTCCGGTCGGCAACGCCCCGCCGCTGTTCGTGAAATGGACCAGATCATTGGCAGACAGGCCATGGCCCGTACAGGTAATTTCATCGGTTCCGGCATCTGCGGTACAGGTGGCGACACTCGTACTGGTGTTCCCCAGCGTGGATGCGTTCGGCACCAGCTTCTTGGCCAGCGCCATATAGGTGGTACAGTTGACCGCAGCGGCATCGCACAAGAGCCCGCCTGTCGGGGCAGAGGAGCCCCACCAGGGGAACAGGGTGCCTGGCTCCATCGCTGGAGCTCCGGATAAAGGCAGTACGTAATAATTGCCGCTCCCGAGCGAGACCAGGTCAAAAATCTCTCCCGTCACCATGCGATAATCCGTGGCAAACGGGGTAATCAATGATGTCGCGTTATAGAGCAGGGTCGCTCCCGCCCCCGTGTAGCGAACACGGTAGGTGGTCCCAGCTTGTGACGTGCTAAAGGATGTTACCGTAGTGGTGCCGGTCAAGTCAAATACATTCCCCGTTGTCGGGACCGTGACGGAGGCAGCGGTTGCCACGTCAGACGCCTTGGCATACAACGTGCGCCCAGACGTGTAGACTGTATCCCCGCTGGTCATGTTCACGTCCCCAGCGGTGACAGTAATGGAGCTGCCGCTGAGGGCCGTGAACGTATTGGCGCTGAACCGGAAGTCGTCCGCTCCACCAACCGTCACGTCGATTACATCGTCCGTCGAGGCGTCAAGGAGCGTGTCCCCATTCGCGTCCAGGATCAGGAGTTGCCCGTTCGCGTCAAATTGCTGCGTGAGCACAATCGGCTCTAGCAACGCATTGTCGGTGATGTTATTGAACTCGTTATTGAGATCGTTGGCAGTCAGGACTTCGCCTGCCGTCCAACTTTTCACTCGCGTAATTGGCATGTCAGTTCATTCGCTCCCGCGTTACGGCTTGCAGGACCCCTGGCAAACAGGTTCGTCCACCAGTTCGACATGGAGTGTGGTGGTATAGGTCGTGTACCCATTCACCGTTTCCCCGCGTTCGCGCTTCAGCGACAGATCCATGCACCCGCCCAACATCAGGCAACTCAGTCCAATCAGTACGGCTTTCATCATGTTCGCTCCTTTATGCGGTGTTGTCCGAGATGCGACAGTACCAACTGGGGCTCACGAAGACGGCTTGTAACGTGTCTCCGGTCGTCGGGGACCAGTCGGCTCCGGCGTTTCCTTTGAGATTTGTTCCGGTGAAGTCAATCGTGGTGTTCGCGTCGTTAATCAAGACCCAAATCGTTTGTCCGTCCACGCCACTGTCGAACATGGTGATCGTGGTCGGGGCGGTGTTGGCGGTCTTAAAGACCGTTCCCCCGGAGACGGCCGGTGTCGCGTCTCCATTCGTGAACGTGACAGGCGTGTGCTTATAGACCGCATCAATCAACGTGTACCCGTCCAGGTCGAGATTCGCCGTGGCCGGGGAGATCAATGACGCGGCATTGTCCAGGATATTATTGAATTCCGCGTTCAGATCAGCCGCACTCAGTACGTCTCCAAGCGTCCATGTTTTGACTCGTGATAAACTCATGAGATGGTGTTTTCCGTGCTAATGCCACCAGGCTGGATCGCCGCGATCAGGCCGTGGACTTCCAAGTCTGAGGCGTTGTTCGTATCGGTGAGTTGGTAGCGAATGGAGCGGAAATCTCCGCCTGTTTCTAATTCTCGGTATCGGGTCAAGAACCGGGTGCCGCCCAATGTACTCGTGTTGAGCGTGAACTGGTTTGCGGTCCATGGTCCCAGGACATCGCTGCCCCCTTGCGAAAAGGTGTCAGATTGCTGGGTCTGACCGTCACGGAGCCAGTTCATGGTAAAGGTGTTGGCGTTCTTCGGGGCCAGTTCAATCCCCACCACATGCACGGACTTGGTGATATGGTCAGCCCCATACGTGAGGGACGGGGTTGTGATGAGTGGGGTGATGGACGACCCGTTATGGGTCCGGTCTGCTTGATCTCCTTTGTACACGACCCCATCGTTCAGCCCGATAAAGGGCCTAGGCCGGTTCCCTGAATCGACCACATAGGCCAAGGCGTCAGCCCCGAAGGTCTTCCATTGCGCCCAACGAGGAAACGGCTCCCCCAGCCCAAGAAACCGATAGTCCATCATCAGGAGACTGGTGTTCCTGGTCTGTCCTGACGGGGTGAACGCGATCAGCGCCATGCCGTTCAACGGATCTTCTATCGCCCACCAGTTTTTATAGGTGTTCTGGCTGACCGATGACCGGAGCGTGCGGTTGATCGGAAACGAGAGCGTGGACTGTTCGTAATCCCCATAGCGGTCTGTGGCGACCAGACTATGCACCGTGCCGCGAGGGGACATGAACCCGAGATCGTTGGGGAGCGAAAAGATTGCGTTCTGGTATGCGGCTGTAATGCCGCGCACGAAGACACTTCGGGCAAAGTCGCTGGGGCTGCTGCCGGTGATGCGATGAATACTGCCCTTGTACGGCCCCTTAAACACCCACAACTCGTTCTTGAACGAGGCGATCCCCACAATCGCATCACCGTCTGACGGGTCAATGTCGATACTGCCGCTCGTCGCCCCGATCCAGTCTTCAGGGTCCAGGCTGACACTGTAATAGAGCCGCGACGGGTTAGCGAGCACCCCAGCGGCCCAGGATCGGTTCTTGTGCGTACAACTAAAACTGAAATTGGGTGGGGAGCCAGCGAGGGTCTGGAACGTGGTCTGGTCCCACGATTTCGGGACATCAGCCGAGGCGTCATTTGACAGGATCAGTAAATCGTCAAAGGTCGAATAGGCAGGCACCGCCCCACTCTGGAAGCCGGTCCCGATACTGCTAAAGACCCCGTCTGAGATGGACGCCGCAACAACACGGGTATCGACGTGCGCCACGACCTTTTGCGTGGGCGAGCCAATCGTGCCCTGTCGCCAGTAATCGTAAAGGCCCTTAATCGCAGACGAAGCCCCCAAGGTTGAGGCGTTGAATGGGGCCGTGCCAGGCATGGTATGCACCCCGCCATCCAGTTCGTAGATGACGTTGTCCGCGTCGAGTAAAAAGGGAAGCCGGAGCGTACCACCGTCCGGGGCGGCGTAATGCGTCGGGCCAAAGTCCGTCGCCCATCCGCCCCCGAACCGATGCGTGATCCATTGGGTTCGTTGTTGTGCCATGCGTTACCGGAAGCTATCGAAACGGTTATTGATCGAGTACCTGGTCCCGCCCTGTCGCCGGTACGGGCGCACGGCATGGGCACGGTACAGGCCTTCATTCGGCTGGATACGGACCCGGTTGTGCGTGCCCATATCGTGATCGGCAATCATCCGGCTCATGAGCTCGCCAAATTCGGCTTTCGCCTCTTGACTGCGGGCGTCATCGCGCTTATCCCGATACCAGTTGGCCAGGGCATGGAGCACGATGATGTGCCGATACCGGAGCGGCATCATGGGCTCGTCCGTGTCGCTGGACATGGCCGATTGCTCCACCCCGGCGCTCGTCACAACGAGGTTACTGGTCACATACGAGTAGGGGATGATATAGGTCTGATCCGGGTAGGGGTAGAACACGACCTTGCGGACGGGCGTGGTCGATCCGCTAAAGGACAGGTCCAGGATCGAGGCCGACGTGGGCTTGCCGCTGATATTGCCCCGTGTATGCAACCGGCGAAACTCCTTGCGGTCCAGGAGGGGAATGTTCCAGTCCGTGCTGAATAGGGCAAAGTCAATCGGCCGGAGAAAGTCACTGGCCAGGGCGTATTCATCTTCAAACGCTCGATACTCAGCGGCCGAAGCATCGCTGGAGGCGACGTACCGGGTTTCGAGCGTCGCGGCGGTATCGCCAGAGACGGCTGACACGCGGTAGATGTCGGTGGCTCCAGCGATGGTGAGTTTAGAGCCCACGCGCAGATTGTTCTGGTTATAGGTATTGGCCGTGTTCCAAGCGGTGCCGGAGCCGGTCAAGGACAAGCTCCCGGCCGCAATCGACACGGTGCCGGTCGTGTACGGGGCCTTGGTCGTGAGGAAGGCCCGGCGCTCGGTCCAGGGGAAGACATAATCGGTGCCGATATGGATGTCTTGCAAGGCGATGTTGCAATACCGTTTCGCCTGGGTTTCCGTGGCCGTGATGCCGGTCGCCACTCGCACCCGATTTTGCAAGTCGGTATAAATGTCGCTGAAAGTCGTGACTTGTGACGTGCTGCTCATGCCCACTCCCTCGTCGCATACGTGGTCAAGCCACGGGCAACTTTCCGGTCGAGCTGAAATTCACGCATGAGATGGTCCTGGATCGTGCGCTGGCGCTGTTCCTTGGTCTGTGTCCGGTCCTCGCCATACTTCTGTGCCCACCAGGCTGCTCGCCTGGCAATGGCGGGGTCTTGCAGGGCTTCTCGGGTATCGGCTAACGTCCCCATCTTCGTGTCGTTCCTTTCGGTGGCCGTCGCTTGAACCGGTTCATGATCGGGGCAATTTTGCGCTGCACTTCGACTGTCGCCGGAGTCCCGCCGTCGCCAGCCGAGGCGTTCGAGGACACCGCCCAGGTCACGTTCGTTCCCCATTGGCCTTGCTCCTGATTGTTATAGCCCCAGACAATTATCATGGCTGTGTCTTGATCGTGATATAGCGGTCATCGGCCCCGCTCGCGGTGAACCGCACCATAATCACGTCCCCGTTCAGGTCAGCGGCGGACAAGTTGATCTTGTAGACGCCGTTCCCGACTTCCGCGATGGTGCCGCTGTTGGTGCAGGCGGCGAATGACCCGCCGTCGATACTGCGCGTCGCCGTCACGGTCAGGCCGGTTGTCGGCGTGATATGGTCTGAGCTGCTGACGAGCAGGAAGGTAAAGTTACTGAGGGCGGTATTCTTCTTGACGCCTGCACTGAGCACGGCGCTGGCAATGTCGCTGATAATGCCGCTGGTTACACCGACCTTGCTCTGGAGATCGCTCAAGAGGCTGTAGATGTCGGACAGGGCCGCACTGTTGGCCGTCGCCATCGAGTGCGCGTCAGACGCCAGCGAGCGCGTGGCCACGGCGGCGGAATGCGCGTCAGAGGCCAGCGACTGCGTAACGAGCACGCGAGAGTTGGTTTGCTGAGCGGCGCTGAGAATGTCACTGAGATCGGAGGCGAGAACCGCCTGGACCCGCGAGGCAATATCGCTGATATCGCTGGTGGTCAAGGTGCCTGCCGCGCCCGCCGTGATGGCGCTGCGGAGATCGCTGATGTCGCTACTATTTAAGGTCACAATCTTATTCGCCAGGGTGTACGCCCAGACGGCGCTGGCAATATCGCTGATGTCGGAGGCGGTGATGGTCGCGGCCGCGCCTGCGGAAATGGCGCTGCGAAGGTCAGATAGCGAGCTGGCATTGAGCTGTACGCCGGTCACGGTGACGACACTCTTTAAGTCTGAGATCGCATCGCTATTCGCGGCGAAGGCACTGGTCACGTCACTGATAAACGAGGCGAATAAGGCGTAGGTCGCACTGGCCACTTGGGATTTCGTCGCAGTGGCAGCCGTCACGCGAGAGGTGAGATCGCTGGTATCGCTCTGGATCAGGCGGACACGGCTATCGACCCGCGCCCCAATCGTATTCGCCCAGACCGCAGAGGCAATATCCGAAATGTCCGAGGCGGTCACCGTCGCGGTTGGTCCGGCGCTGATGGCCGAGCGCAGATCGCTCAAGGTCGAGGCGTTGAGCTGTACGCCGGTTGTCGTGATGAGCGATTGGATGTCGCTAAACCGGCTGGTCAGGGCCGAATCGACATCCGAGACCAGCGACTGAATCACCAGCACACGGGAGTTCGCTTGCTGTGCGGCACTGGCCGCGTCACTCGCCAGCGACTGTACCAGGACTACCATGGACCGGACATCGCTGGCCAGGTCACTGAGCTGCGAGTTGGTCGCCACTAATTTGGGGACACGGCTTTGGAAATCGCTCTGGAGGTCGGAGACGTTAGACCGAATATCGCTGACTACGACTGAAAGGTTGCTTTGCAAATTTGAGAGATAGGATGCGATGTTGCTCAAATAGCTGTTGTCAATGCCGCCATCGGCAATGATCGTTTGATAGGCTGCGCCGGTTGCAGAGAGCGAGATGATATATTGGTCGTACCAGGCGGCCGACGCATCGCTCAAATCGCCTTTGGCTAAGGCAATCGTATAAATCCCGAGAGCCGAGGCCCCGACGTGCTGGATGTCGTTCGTCAGCGATCCGGTGCCGGACGAGACAAAGTTGACGCCCGTGGCGCTCCTGAGTTTGCCGTAAATCTTAATCTTCGTCGCCGCCGATAAGGCGCTTTCCGGCGTTGCAAAGTCCGTGGCATCCACCATGACCCAAGTGAGGTGATTGTTGGTGCGGCCCTTGTAGAATTGTTCTGCCATTGCTAGTCCTTCGTGGGGGTGGCGAGGACGATCAGGCCCTCAGAGACATACGGCTTCCCGCCGTACCAATAATGCTTCGTGACGGAATACTGGGCTCGCTTCAGGAGCGTGGTCAGGGTCGTGACACTGTAATAGGCCACATGGTCGCGGTGGACGTTTTCACGGTGGCGCGTCACCAGCCAGGACTGGCCTGCCTCGCAAAAGGCATTCGGAACGGTAATGACGAGGGGCACGGTGTTGTACGTAGTACGTAATGCGTCAAGGAACCGTCCTGGATTACTGAGGTGTTCCAGCACTTCCCCGCAGACGATCAGGTCGATCCCGACAACCGCAGGGAATGTCCCGTCCAGCCGGTCCAGGTCCAGGTCTTGATAGTTCGGCCGGTCGCTGGGGCCTTTGTCGATCCCGTAACAGGCAGCGGCAACTTTGCACAGCGCCTGATCCAGCGCCCCGGTGCAGCCGACATGCAGGACCGTCTTGCCGGTGCAGAGCTTGGTCAAGAAGTCGATCCGGTCCACGGTGATGGACGGGGCCACGGCATGCACTTGCTTGTCCCAGTACTCGGCCGAGTGCGTGCCCATCTCGCGGAGTTCAGTCGTGAGATCGTCCAGCGTGGCAAACAGCGCCATTACAAGTACCTCTTATAAATCTCCAGCGACTGCCTGACCGTTTCCTGCACGTCATGGTGCTGCTCGGCCCAGGTCCGGTACGTGATCTGATCGTAATTCTCCCAGCACTTGATAATCGCATTGGCCATACTGAGCGGTTCATAGTCACAGGTGAACGGGTAGCCGTGTTCCTTGTACCCTGCACCGATAAAGGCCTTGCCTGCGCCAAAGGCTTCGATGCCACGGGCATAGAGCGGGAACAGGCCGCTCACGACAATGTCGGCCTTGTTCAAGACCGCGTTCACGTCCGTCACCGGCCCCATGAGGGTGCGGATAAACGGCCACCATTTACATTGCTTAATCAGGGCCTGAAACGTCTCTTTCATCTTCGGGTCTTTGCAGTTCACGAGATGCAGGCGGGCGTCAGGATACTTCTTAAAGACTTCTTCCATGGCCCGACAGACATAGAGCGGGTTCCGTTGCCCGCGCCAGTTCTCGTAGTAGAGGACGGCAGGAGATCCTTCCAGCTTGTTCACGTTCGCGCCCAGCGGCTTGAACTTCTCCAGATCAATGCCTTTCGGGACCAGGAACGTGCGCTTGATCGAACTCCAAATTGGCATTTCGTCTTTTCGCATGGCGATAAAGGCGTCCATGGACGGGGCCAGATCGCAGATCGCTTTCATGCTGATGCCGTTCCCGACACTAGAAATCGGCTCCCCGTGCATCCACATCACTTTCGGTTTGCCGTCGTGGTAGGCTTTCATCCCGAGCTGGCTATGGACCAGATGAATGTCTGGATTCGTCACGCCGCCGTACAGGACATTGTCCTCGCCCGGTTGCCGGACCTCGACCTGGTGCCCGATCTTCTCTTCATACTTGACCAGTTCCAGCGTCGTCGCCGCGAGCCCGGAATGCTCTTTCTTCATCCAATGCTGTAGCTGCACTCACATCCTCCAGTTCATGCCAACATTCACACCGAGGGGAGCGGAGCGAGTGTTCCTGGTTGTGCGCCCAGCTCCTGCACGATCTGAAATCGCTCGGAGCTTGAAAAAATCTGATCGAGAATCGTAATCAGCCCCTTCCCCATGACCGGCAATCCCGCAATCAAGATGTGAAGCGGCATCCAGTCGATCAACCGAAGTGTCTGTATACGTCTCATCTGGTGACCCGTCCGTTCCGTACCAACCTGGATCAGACGGCTTGGAGGCTCCATGAGTTGTTCGCCACATGGACAGGGCCACGTTATTGCCCGCGCTTCCTGACGCTGCAATACGCTGGGTCACGAAGTCATTGGCGGTGGCCGTAAACGCAAATGTCGTAAGATCCGTTTCGCTCCCGCCATTCAATCGACCCAGAATGATATTGGTCCGATCCCAATAACCCATGTACCAATCTTGAGCGGCAGCATTGTCCATGCGAACCGCTGCCCCAGTCGTCGCCCCAAATTCCCCATTCCAAATACTGGTGACTTGTGCTTCATGTTCGATAGACCCTGCATCGTTCACGCTGTAGCGACATCCGGGCCAGGCGGACGCATAACTCATGTCCAATTCACTATTGGTGGAATCCCATACTGCGGTCGCAATGTCATTCGTCCAGCGCGGGGCTGAGAAGGGGTCAGACGAAAAATCATCAGTATATTCTGTGTTATGTGATTCAAACAGGATCGGTTTGGGACGATCTGTAGAATGCCCAAGATACCGATATACATCTCGAAGGACCTGACGAACAGTGGTCGTTGTCGTATAGGTCTGTACCGTAGCGAGGAAGCCTGGGATGCTTCGGATTGTTCCATCCCAATCGGTGAAGTCATATTGTGCCCAGGTTTCCAGAAAATTCCGTAAGTTGGTTCGCTGGAGCGCGGTCAGATCTCCTAAGGTCATATCCGCAAGAGCAAGATCACGCGGCAAGAGAATAGTATCGCTGGTAGGGGTAGTGAGTATTCCGCTTGTGATTTTGATTGCAGCATAAGGGGCTGCATAGCCTCCCGCGACTCGTGGTGGATAATAGGCAGCGATTGCTGAAGCCAATCCTTGCTGCATGGCCGCAGTGGTAAACCCCCCATTGGGCTTTTGTACAATACGAGAGAATCCCCATCGACCTGGCGCTATGGTTGCAACATCAGCCATCCAATTACCTCAAAAATAACGCCAACGATCCCGATGACGCTGCGGCCGTGGTCTCTACTCCAATCGTCTCATTGGTCGCATACGCGCCGACTTGCCCGCTGGTCGAACTCATCGTGTACGCTGCGTGGCCGGTGTTGATGGTGTAATCGTCACTGGCCCGATTATTGAACGGCGACGACGATCCCTCCACGCTGTTCGCATCACGACCGCTGATCGCCGCTTGCCAGGAGGCAAAGGAGTTGTACTCGGTGCTGTTGTAGACGTAGGTTTCCGTGGCCCCGTTCTTGTAGTAGAAGTTGTAGTTCATGGTGCCTGGCAAGGCCGATTCCAGGTACATCATGTGCCCATAGCTACCGCTATCAAGATCAAAAATATTATTCGTAATCGTGATGCCACTGCCAAGGGCAAACTCGCTGCCCTCGACAAAGAAGGCCCCGTTGCAATTCCCGTCTGTGCTGTCGATCTTCGCCACGGTGCAGTGGTCAATGGTGATGTTGCGCGGCGAGGAGGAAATCACATCGAACACAATGCCGTCCGGCGATAACGCCTTCGGGCGAGCGCCAATCGTGTTATAGGTCAGCACATACTGCACCGTGGTTAAATTGGTCGGGTCCAGGTCATTGAACCGCAACGGCGAGGCGGTATTGGACACAATGCCGTATTGAATGGTGCCGTAGTTGAACACCGGCCCCGATGACGTGCCTTTCAAGAAAATCCCCATGTCAATATCATCAATCTCGAAATGCTCGATGAGGAAGTTCTGATCGCCGTACTGATCGCTGAACAATCCTGCTTGTTGCGTATCAGACCCCGTGGGATCATTGCTGAAGTCATACGCCACGAAGTTGCTGAGGATCGTATCCACCGCATTCTCAGGCCGGTAGATAATCGCGTTCGATTGGCAGTTGGTCGTAGTGCCTTTGACGACAAAATTCTTGAACGTGATGCCGGTGCAGGCTTGTGCCGCGAGGACGCCGGTATCGCTCCTGATCTCCGCTTCGGCCATGTCCACATAAAACCCGTCGTAGGTAATGTAGTTGCGGGTATGCGCCCCGTAGCACGCGCCTCCGGTGCCGGTCTCGCTCGCTCCTGCCGCGACCGCCGCCGTCCCCGCATGGCGCAGTTCGGTGCGGCTCTGGTTCGTGCCGATGCCGGACGGATCATCCTTATAGAGCTTCACCGCCGCATACTTCGTGACAAAGATGATCCGGTTGGCGTTGGCCGTCCCGCTACCGCTATTGGCCGGTTGAAACGCGGGAATCTCTGAGTAACCACTGGCACTGGGGGCATCCATATCGACCGGCGTTCCCGTGCTAACCGGCAGAAAGCCGACGACATCGCCAGCGACGGCGTTCGCCATGGCCTGCTCTAAGTTCCACGGATCGCCCAGTGAGCCGTCCCCGTTACTCATCAGCGACCGCGTACAATCGCAATAGTAGTCCGGTGCGCCGTAGGTGTTCTGGCGATACTCTGAACTGTCAAAGGCCATGCGCTACTCCCACCAGCACCAGCGAAAGATCCACCATCGCCAACATTTTCTTACTGGAACCGGGGGTTGTTCGGGTTCGCCGGGGGCCTGAAGTCGAAAGGGACCGGCACACTCAACCCTGATTCATTCAAGCTCTGGTCCCGCGCACTGACGGCGATGGACCCTTCACGGTTCGTAATGTCAATGACATAAGTAGGGTTGCCGGTCGCGGGCTGGAGCACCGTGCCAGGCTGTAGCATGGCCGGGGACTTGACCACGACGCAGTTCGGCGTGAAGCAGGCCCAGACCTGGTAATCGCGCAGATCCGGTTCGGCGTTGCGGTCCCAGGTGAGGGTGGCGGCAACGGCCGGAGTCTCGACCGCAAGCAGGAACACGAAGCCCACGAGAAGCTGTTTCATTACCATCCCCCTGGTGCAGATTTCCGTTCACTGCCATGTTGCTTGATCCGGCCCTGGCTCCAATAGCCTTGGGCGCGGCCAATCTTGACCAAGGCCCGTGGGTTGGTCCCGCTCAGGACCACATAGGCCCCGCGCTGGAAATCGGCAGGCACGCCTGCGGGATCGACCAGCTCAGACGCGGCGGTATTTTTCAACTCCAGCTTCATGCGGCCGACATGGTTAGTATTGTTCACGTCGGTATCGAAGACTTGCAGCACGTTGTCGGCAGCGGCCCCTGAGAGCAGTGACACGTTTTCAATCGTGCCGGACCCGACAAAGACATGGCCCGTCTTGGTCATGTAAATCTCTTCGGGATACCGGATCGGGAGCCCGTAGATGCGGGCGTCATCAAACACGAACTGGTCGAAGTAGAGTGCGCCGGTTGTGGTGGCGAGTGTATTCTGAGTGCCGAGGACGCCACGGCCCACGGCGGCGGCGTGCGTTTGCGAGGTTAAGGTCAGGACCTGCGTTTCGTCCAGGAACAAGGTCACGACGCCCGCGCCTCCCGTGGAGACGGTGGCCAGCAATTCGACGCAGACCCACTTCCCACGCGGGAACGAGGTAAACGTGGACGGCGCGGTGCCGTCGCCAATGCCGATCTCCAACAGGTTACTGGCCGCCGTCACGCGCATCCCGAGACTGATTTCTACGGTCCCCCCAGCCTGTTGCAGTTCATAGATGTTGAACGTGTCGTCGGCGGTCGCGGTGAAGTCTGACGCGGCCCAGAGATAGAAACGGGTATGAGCCGTGCCGCCATCGGCAATATCCAGGTCGCCCTCGATCAGCAAATAACAACATGAGCCAATCCATCGCAGTCCGACTAA
>JBKACM010000401.1:0-1874 GCA_046269335.1 Alphaproteobacteria bacterium
GCAAGCCAAGGGGCCGGACGGCCCCGCCGGCGATTGAGGGCGTTGATCGGTCACGATCAACGCGGATTGGTATTACTTCCAGATCGGCCGGCCCGACCCGGGGAGTCCGTAATCGGACCACTTGCGGGTGACCTCATCGATGATCTCGTCGGCCATGCGCAACCTCACGCCCCAGTCCCGGTGGGTTTCCGGCGGCAGCTTGTTGGTGGCATCCAGGCCGATCTTGCCGCCCAGTCCAGATTCCGGGGAGGCGAAGTCCAGATAGTCTATGGGGGTACGCTCGACCAGGGTAATGTCCCGCACCGGGTCCATGCGGGTGGCCATGGCCCACATCACATCCTTCCAGTCGCGGGCGTCGATGTCGTCGTCGACGACGATGACGAATTTCGTGTACATGAACTGACGCAGGAATGACCACACGCCCATCATCACCCGCTTGGCGTGGCCGGGGTAGGCCTTGCGCATGCTGACCACGGCGATACGGTAGCTGCACCCCTCCGGCGGTAGCCAGAAGTCGACGATTTCCGGGAACTGCTGAGTCAGCAGGGGGATGAAGACCTCATTCAGGGCTTCTCCCAGGACGCTGGGTTCATCGGGCGGCCGGCCGGTGAAGGTGGACAGGTAGATCGGCTGGCGGCGGCGGGTGATGGCGGAGACGCGGAACACCGGAAACCGTTCCACGGCGTTGTAATAGCCGGTGTGATCCCCGTAGGGGCCCTCGTCGCCTATTTCGTCCGGCATGACGTGTCCTTCCAGGACGATCTCGGCCTGGGCGGGTACCTTGAGGGGCACGGTCTTGCAGGCCACCAGTTCCACCTTCCGTCCCCGGAGCAGCCCGGCGAACTGATATTCGGACAGGGTCTCCGGCACCGGCGTGACCGCCGCCAGGATCGTGCCGGGATCGGCACCGATCACCACCGCCGCCGGGAAGGGTTCGCCGGGGCGCAGAGCCTTCCAGCGTTGAAACTGCTGCGCTCCGCCGCGATGCCTAAGCCAGCGCATCAGGGTCGAATCCCGGCCCGTCACCTGGAGTCGATAAACCCCCAGGTTGAAACCGTCGGCACGGAAGCTCTTCGGTTCCGGTCCCCGGGTCACCACCAGCGGCCAGGTGATCAGGGGAGCCGGTTCCCCCGGCCAGCAGGTCTGGATGGGGAGATGACCCAGGTCAATATCTCTTCCCTGGATGACCACCTCCTGGCAAGGGGCCGAGCCAACGGTTTTTGGCTTCATCGCCATGACCGATTTCAGGAGTGGGAAAAGTTCCAGTGATTCCTTCCATCCCCCTGGCGGCTCCGGCTGCTTGAGGAAGGCCAGCGTCTCGCCCACGGCGCGGAGCTGGGGCGGCTCGCGATCCATGCCCCAGGCGACCCGTTCCACCGTACCGAACAGGTTGACCAGCACCGGCATGTCATGGCGCATGCCGTCCCGACCGATGACGTTCTCGAACAACACCGCCGGCCCCCCTTCCGCCAACAGACGGGTCTGTATTTCCGTCATCTCCAGGTGGGGAGAGACGGGGGTACGGACGCGCACGAGACGTCCTTCCCGCTCCAACCGCTCCATGAAGTCGCGCAACGAACCGTAGGGCATGGCAGATCCTGGTATATTTCTCCGCGTCGCCGGACAGCCTATTCGTGACAATAACTTTTGGCCATATGTGTTACGGTAGGGCCGGTCATTTTACCGGTGCCACTTCGCGCAGCTACTGTTACACTATCAGCCCGCCGGGGGAGGGGCGTGTACGGGGTTTGAGATATCCGTGGCGCGGCGGCGTTTGGGAGAGTCCGGAAAAGATGCCTGATACCATGGATTCAACGTTGGCTCCGCAGGATCGCCTGCGGCGGCTTATAGATCTTGGTATAGCGCTGTCGGCA
>JBKACM010000402.1:0-1856 GCA_046269335.1 Alphaproteobacteria bacterium
GGAAGGAGAGAGGTCGGCGAGAACGACCTGGATGGCGTGACCGACCGTGACCAGGCGGGAAGAGTCGGCCATGGCCCTTTGCAGCGCCCCGTGGGCCAGACGGTTGATCCGGTGCATGCCTCCCCCGGAGGCGTAGTGGAGACAGCGCGCGGCCAGCCGGGTGAAGAGCCTCTCTCCCTGAAATCCGGCGGACAGGAGGCGGGCGTGAAGATAACTTTCGGTCTCTTGGGCGGACAGTGGCCCCAGGAAGATGTGGCTGGAGAGCCGTTCCTTGAGTTGACGGTTCGGGTCGTTCAAGAGTGGCCGGGTGAAGAGCACCATGGGCAGCAGCTTGGCACGCCCGGTCTCCAGGTTGCCCAGCAGCAACAGCTCTTCCAGGGTCTCCAGAGGCATGCAATGGACATCGTCGATCAACAGCAGGGCGCGTTCTCCCCGACGGTAAAGCTGCACCAGATGGTTCAGCAGGGTCTGGCGCGCGGTCAGCCGTTCCTGACGACTTTCCGGGAGCGGCAGGCGGAATTCGAGCAGGATGGCGGGGATCAGATCCTCTGGCGGCAGATTGGGGTTGAGCAGCAGGGCGGTCTGGGTGTGACCGGCGACCCTCTGGCAGAGCGTGCGGCAGAGCATGGTCTTGCCGGAACCGGTTGCGCCGCTGACCTGGATGAGACCTTCCCCGGCGAGCAGGGCGCCTTGCAGTTTGTTCAGCAACTCCTCCCGTCCACCGCCCGCGAAAAAGCGGTCGGTGTCCGGGATGAACATGAACGGGTAGTCCCGCAGGCCGAAGTGTTCCAGATACATGGCACGATTCCCTGATTTTTGAGGAGGACATGGCGTTGCATGGTCAACGAATGGCTATAATGCAAAAAATGAGCCATATTCTCCAGACAGGTAGTGCGTCATGTTTTCAATAGGTTTTCAGCCACCGTTCCACCAGGGCGGTGATGTGGGCCATGGCCTGACCGTTCCAGGTTCGGCCCCGGGTGATCTCCTGGTGGACGTGCTGGCCCTTGTTGGCATCGAATGTCTTGCGTTTTTCGAAATCGCTGGCAAAGACCGCAAAGACCAGGCGATGGTTTTGTTTGGTGTAGAGATAACCGGCCAGTGCCTTGCCGTAAAGGATCGTGCCGGTTTTGGCCCAGACCCGCAGCGCGGCGTCGGGTCCGGTGAAGCGGCCTGCCAGGGTTCCCTTCCAGCCCGAAATCGGCAACAGCGAGGCAAAGGAGCGGTCGCCGACCGGCGCGGCATTGGCCAACAGCAGGATGGCCACCATCTGTCGGGGAGAGAGTCGGCTGTTGGCCGAAAGCCCGCAACTGTTGGCCAGATGAAAGCCGTGCCACTCCACCTGCGGCAGTTGTCCGGTGATCCAGGCGCTCAAGATCCTGGCCGCGCTGGAGCTGGATTGGGGTTGCCCGGAGAGACGCGATGCGGCCATGATGCCGATCAACTCGGTCCAGAGGTTGTTGCTGTGTTCCAAGGCGGAGTTGGCCAGTTCGCTCAAGGGCGCGCTGGCATGACTGGCGAGGGTGATGGCGTTGGGCGGGGCCCTGCCCGGTTCGGGCAGTGGCAGGACGAGGCCGGATTGACGACCAAGCTCCTGAAAGGCCAGGGCCGTGTGCCGGCCAGGTTTTTTCAACGGCACCCAATCCCAGCCGGAACGGGCCCCACGGGGATTGAGACGCCATTGCTCCCACGGCTTGTCACCGCCCAGGTAGACGAGTGCGGGGCCGGTGTTCGAGGAGGGGCCGACCACGAGCGAGACGTGGCGCAGATTGGGCGTGGCGAATACACCTACTAATACGCCAACAAATACTAATACACCAACAAAAACTCCGACTAATACCTTAACATCAACTCAA
>JBKACM010000403.1:0-1848 GCA_046269335.1 Alphaproteobacteria bacterium
CCGTTGGTATCAAGCCCGCGCGGCGTCTGAGCGAAACCCGCTCCGCACGAAGTCAAAACTTCGTGCGGATGGTATGAGGTCTGGATATGCCCACGTCAAAGACCGTCAGCGCCCTCGACAGACTGTCAAGAATCCCCCGTTTCCTGACGAACGTGAATGGTTTTTGCACCCTTCCGGAAACGGAGCTGGCCAACCTCGGCGACAAGATCAGCGTCCTGCACTTTCAGCCCGGTGAATTCCTGATCCGGCGCGGTGAAGTCGGTGACACCATGTTCATCCTCTACGAGGGCCGGGTTTCCATCCCGATCCAGGCCCGGGACGGCAGTGTCCAGAAGCTGGTCCATCTGGAACGGGGAGACATTTTCGGCGAAATCGCGCTGCTGACCAGGGCCCCGCGCACCACCGACGTCATTGCGGTGACCTCCGTCGTGGTCTTCGTCCTCTCTCGCGAGACCCTGGAGCCGGTCCTGTACGAATATCCTCGCCTGGCGGCCTTCCTGACCGAACTGCTGGCGGCGCGCATCAGCGCGGACAAGACGCTCCAGACCGTGGGCAAGTATCGTCTGCTGAAGGTGATCGGGCAGGGGGCCACCTCCAGGGTGTACGAGGCCGAACACCTGACCTTGAGCCGTATTGTCGCCGTCAAGATGCTCAGCCATTCCCTGGTCTATGACCGGGCGTTTCTCGGTCGGTTCCTGGAGGAGGCCCGGACCATCGCGGGTCTGTCCCACCCCAACATCATCCAGGCCTACGACATGGAGAATTACTTCGGCACCCATTTCATCGTGATGGAAAAGGCGACCGGAGAGACACTGGCCTCACGCCTGTAAAGCACCGGCCGACTGCAATTGGAGGATGTGCGCAACGTTCTGTACCAGCTTTCTTCTGCCCTCTGCTACGCCCATGGTCATGGCGTCGTTCATCGCGACATCAAACCGGCCAACTGCGCCTTCGACGAGCGGGGTTCCATCAAGCTGATGGACTTCGGTATCTCCCAGCGCGGCAGGATCGTCGAGGCCCATGCCGGCATGGAGGGAACGCCGGCCTACCTGGCTCCAGAGGTGATTACCCACCAGGATGCCGACGGCCGCGCCGACATCTATTCCCTGGGTGTCCTGGCTTTCCAGATGGTTTCCGGACAATTGCCGTTCCAGGCCGGTCGGGTGGAGGACATGCTCCGCCAGCATGTCCAGGCTCCACCGCCGCCCATTGAAACCCTGTGTCCGGATCTTTCCCTGGGGCTTGCCGAATTCATCAACGGCGCGCTGGTCAAGGACGTGGAGCAGCGCCTTTCCGACTGGCCCCGCATCCTGGGTCTGCTTGGCGTGGACGGCCCGGTTCTCCGCGCCGATGCGACTTCCAGCATTCACGAGACGATCACGCTGGTCTATCCGCACCACCGGTCGGCGGAAGCGGGAGGTCTGCTCGACCGTCTTGCCAACCTGGAAGGGGTCTCGATGAAAAGAGTCGTGCAACCGTCCCTTCCCGTCGGGCAGGATCGCCAGGCGCTTCCCGCACCCCCGTCATCCCGGCAGGAATCATCGGAAAACCCGGTGCCGAACACCGAAAAGACCGTGACGATGTGAGTGCCTCCCCTCTATAATGCCGGCAGTCGTCCGCCGTGAACCCACCCGGCATCTGGGGAGTCGGGGCTCTGCTCGGTCCCGGCTCATATCGCGGAAGGGTGCGGGAGTAGCTGCCATGGGTCATCCGATCGTCGGCATCATCATGGGAAGCCAGTCCGACTGGGAGACCATGCGTCATGCCGCGGATACTCTGGCCGCCCTGGGAGTCGCTCACGAGACCGGGATCGTCTCGGCCCACCGTACCCCCAGGCGGCTGTACGAC
>JBKACM010000404.1:0-1842 GCA_046269335.1 Alphaproteobacteria bacterium
GACCGATCAGCGCCCTCAATCGCCGGCGGGGCCGTCCGGCCCCTTGGCTTGCGCGCGAACGATCGCGCGGGCGCTCATCGCGGTCTGGTATGATACCGAGACGGTTTGGTCGGAAACCTTCTAATCCCGGACCAGCGGCTTGTACTTGATCCGGTGGGGCTGGTCGGCCTCCGCCCCCAGGCGACGGTGACGGTCGGCCTCGTAATCGGCGTAGTTGCCCTCGAACCACACCACCTGACTGTTGCCCTCGAACGCCAGGATGTGGGTGGCGATGCGGTCCAGGAACCAGCGATCGTGAGAGATGACCACGGCGCAGCCCGGAAACTCCAGCAGCGCCAGTTCCAGGGCCCGCAGAGTGTCGACATCAAGGTCGTTGGTGGGTTCGTCCAGTAGAATGACGTTGGCCCCGGATTTCAGCATTTTGGCCAGATGCACCCGGTTGCGCTCGCCGCCGGAAAGCTGACCGACCTTTTTCTGCTGGTCGGGTCCCCGGAAGTTGAACTGGCCGACGTAGGCGCGGCTTGGCACCTTGCGCGATCCCAGGTCAATCTCGTCCTGGCCGCCGGAAATCTCCTCCCACACCGAGCGGTCGGGGCTGAGGGATTCCCGCGACTGGTCCACGTAGCCGAGCCGCACCGTCTCGCCGACCCGCAGCGAGCCGCCGTCCGGCGCTTCCTGGCCGGTGATCATGCGGAACAGGGTGGTCTTGCCGGCACCGTTGGCCCCGATGATGCCGACGATGCCGCCGGGCGGCAGGCGGAAATCCAGCTTTTCGATCAGGAGATGATCGCCGTACCCCTTGGACAGACCGCTGGCCTCAATGACCACGCCGCCGAGCCGCTCACCGGGGGGGATGAGAATCTGGGCCGAGTCCGGGGCCCGGTTCTTGGCATCGGACACCAGGGTATCGAAGGCGGTGATGCGGGCCTTGTTCTTGGCCTGACGGGCGCGGGGACTCTGGCGGATCCATTCCAGTTCCTGGGCGATGGTTCTCTGGCGGGCCTTTTCCTCGCGGGCTTCCTGTTCCAGGCGTTTCTGCTTCTGCTCCAGCCAGGAAGAGTAGTTGCCCTCGTAGGGAATACCCCGGCCCCGATCCATTTCAAGAATCCAGCCGGTGACGTTGTCCAGGAAATAACGGTCGTGGGTGACCGCCACCACCGTACCCTCGTACCGCTCCAGGAACTGTTCCAGCCAGGCGACGGACTCGGCATCCAGATGGTTGGTGGGTTCGTCCAGCAGCAGCAGGTCCGGATGTGACAGCAGAAGGCGGCACAGGGCGACGCGCCTGCGCTCGCCTCCGGACAGCTTGCTGACATCGGCGTCTCCGGGGGGACAGCGCAGCGCGTCCATGGCGATTTCCACCTGACGCTGAAGATCCCAACCATTGGCGGCGTCGATCTTTTCCTGCAATTCGCCCTGTTCGGCAATCAGCTCGTTCATCTCGTCGTCGGAGAGTTCCTCGGCGAAGCGGGCGCTGACCTGGTCGAAACGCTCCAGAAGGTCCTTCATCGCGCCGACACCGTCCATGACGTTGCCCAGCACGTCCCTGGAGGGATCCAGTTCCGGCTCCTGCGGCAGGAAACCGACTCTGGCCCCTTCCGCTGCCCAGGCCTCGCCGGCGAAATCGTGGTCCAGGCCGGCCATGATCTTCAATACCGTCGACTTGCCGGCCCCGTTCGGTCCCAGGACCCCGATCTTGGCTCCCGGCAGGAACGACAAGGACAGACCCTTCAGGATTTCCCGACCGCCGGGAAAGACCTTGGTCAGGTTCTTCATCACGAAAACGTACTGATAGGCGGCCATGTCCTGGGTTTCCTTCGTTCTTCTGGATGGATTTCGTCC
>JBKACM010000405.1:0-1814 GCA_046269335.1 Alphaproteobacteria bacterium
CGCCGGAGGAACAGGAACGGGCCCTCCGCGATTTTCATGCCATGCTGAACAGCTCGAACTTCTTCCGCGAGAGCCGGTAAACCGCCCGGTCCGTGAGGCACATCAAGGTGGCATGATACCAGACCGAGATGAGCTTGACTCATCACGGTCTGGTATGACTCATCGGCTCAGCGAGTTCACATCTGGTAGATGTGAGCGATGAAGGCATCGACATCACCCCGCAGCGTCTCCGCCTGGACGGAAAGTTCCCGCGCCGCTTCCAGCACATGGGTGGAGGCGGTACCGGTTTCGACCGAAGAGGCCTGCACGGCTCCCAGCTCTCCCGTTACGACCATGGTCTCGGTCACGGCGTGGTCGATATTGCAGGCGATTTCCCGGGTCGCCGCTTCCTCTTCATGAATCGCCGAAGAAATAACGGCGACAATCTCGTTGATTTCGGCGATCTTGGCGGTGATAGCGCGGATCGCCTGCACGGTATCGCCGGTGGCGCTCTGCACGGCGGCGATTTGCGAGATGATTTCCTCGGTAGCACTGGCAGTGCGGTTGGCCAGATTCTTGACCTCCTGGGCAACGATCGTGAATCCCTTGCCGGCATCCCCGGCCCGCGCCGCCTCGATGGTGGCGTTGAGGGCAAGAAGGTTGGTCTGCCCGGCGATTTCGGTGATGAGCTTGGCGATATCGTCGATCCGGGCAACGGTGCTGGTCAGACTCTTCACGGTGCTGTCTGCATGGGTAGCTTCGGAGGCGACGGCCTTGACCACCTCCGACGATCGCGCAACCTGAAGGTTGATTTCACTGATGGAAGCGGTCAATTCCTCGGCCGAAGCATTGACGGACTGGGCGCTGACCGAGGCCCGTTCCGCGGCTTCGTTGGCGGCCGCGGACCGTTCGACGGTCTGGGATGCGATTCTCGACAGGGACTCCGCCGATGACTCCAGTTCGGTGGAGGACGAGGACACGATGCAGACGATTCCCTTGACGCTGGCCTCGAAACTGCCGGCCAGATCCCGCAGTGATTTTTTGCGCTGGGTTTCGGCCTCCAGCTTCAGCCGCTCCTGCTCGGTCTGAAGGTGGGCGACCCGTACGGCGTTGTCCCGAAAGACCTCGACCGCACGGCCCATGGCCCCAATCTCGTCCCGTCGGCGGGCCAGGGTAAGATCGATCTCCATATCACCCTGGGCAAGCCGGTTCATCCCGCCGGTGATGGCCAGAATCGGTCTGACGAAATGCTGCGCGGCGAAGGCACCCACCGCTCCCACCAGCGGGACCAGTATCAGGCCAAGCAGCATCGACTGGTTTCCCAGCTCGATTACCGGCTGATAGGCGATGTCGGCGGTGACGATCTGGTGGAACACCCAGCCGTACTCGGGGTCCACGGCCGTCGCGACCATGGTCGGCACTCCGTCCAGGACAACGGAGCGGCTGCCGGCCTCCCGTTCGAGGGGGGCGATCAGGGCTGGATCAACGCCCTGGAAAGTGTGGAGAACCTCTCCCGACTGCGAGACCAGGGCCGCGTGCCGCTCCGGCCCCTGGGTGGCACCGAAAACGTCGAGATGGGCAATCTGCTGCTGGGGGAACTTCCAGTCGACGACACCGACCAGCACCCCGATGACCGTATTGGCATCATAGCTGGCCCGGATCGGTGCGGCAAAGGACAGACCCCGCGCCTGGGCGAAGGGTACCACCCCAAGGGGCACCCGCGATTCTTTGCCGGACCTGGTTCCGGTAAAGAGGGGGTGATCGGCGAGGACGGTACCGGTCAATCCATCCTTGGTCGCGGCGACGACCTTGCCCTGGTCGTTCATCACCGCAAT
>JBKACM010000406.1:0-883 GCA_046269335.1 Alphaproteobacteria bacterium
ACAATCACCCCAACAATCACCCCAACAAATACTATAACACCAACAACCACACCAACTATCACACCGACTAACAGTATCTATCTTCGACGCGATCAAGCAAGCCGGCGAAGCGCAGGCAACGCCGGAGCATAGCGCGTAGCGCCATGGGCATCCGCCGGACAGGTTTAGCCAAGTGCAGCGTCGATGTGCACACGGGCGCAGTCCCGTGCGCACCGATCGCGCACCTGGCTAAACATGGCAGGGGGATGGGCAGGGGTTCGGGGCAGCAGGCCCCGAGGTTTTCAGCGAATCCCCGATAAGCTAATAGCGGGGATTCAGATTTCTAACAGGCAAGAAAAAACCCAGAAAAACTCTCGCAAAGTCTTTCTGGGTCTAGGTTTCCGCGAGATAGAGGCTCGCTTCACATGGCTATTTTACCGCTTTCCCATTCTTTGGCACTAGGCCAGCCGTTTTGTGACTATCTCAACGTCACAAGTCCGTTAGAGAATCAGGATCTCATTCTACGGCAGATCCGTCCCATTCTTGACCTCGTTGGTGCTTCCGAGGTTTCGCAGGGTCTTTACCAGATCGGCAAGCAACGCTCGACATTCAAGCTTCACAAGCGCGGATCCGTTGCCATCATGGGGGCGTCTGGATCCTTCCTCGATGCACTCCGCAAGGCGGATCTGTTTGGTGATTACCTATCCGCCCTCGCCTCTTTCCCTCATCGGGTGTCTATGCTCCATGCCGCGCAGGATTACGCTGTTCCGGATCCTTCCGCCGTTGTTCATGCCGTCAAGCAAGCCGCCCTCGATGGGGCTCTTGCATTCACCCGCAAGGCTATCCAGTCGAAAGATGTCAGTTGGGTATTCGGTTGCAATCAGCACGATCAGGAGACTGGCCC
>JBKACM010000406.1:893-1812 GCA_046269335.1 Alphaproteobacteria bacterium
CTCGTGGTCCTGGACCTCGGCCGGATTGTGGAGACTGGCCCGCTCAATCAAGTGTCGGAAACAAGGCCAATCACGATGTCTGGGGCAAGGTTTATGACAAACAGCATGAGCGGGTTTCAAAGGGTTTTCAGGATCCCGGCAAAGTCATCCGTGTCGAAATAGCTGTTCAGTCTGATATCGGAGCGACACTAAGGGACGCACATAGTCCCGTGTCGCTCTATCATCATTTCGCCTCTAAAACGCTCGTAGAACGCTCTCCAGACGCTCCGCCATGGGTTGCTAATGGTGAGGGGTACGTCATACCGAAAAAATCGCTCTCAGCGCTTCCCATGGAACGCCTCTATCAGATCGCCAACAATTCCCTCGATCTCGGCCGCCTTGTTCAAACCGCCGTCGATCTGTTCGGTGACGAGGCGCCAGAAGTCCTCTCGACGCTAATTCGTCGTAAGGCCAATCAAGTCCTTTCTCCGCTCGCTGCCTAGGGGGTCATATGCGTTTCTACTGGTTTGCTTGTCTCAAGATCTGGCGCGCTCTCGTTTTCCTTCGGCTTCATTCTCTCTCCGAGTGGTTCGGAACTGCTTGCGGGCTTCGATCTGCTCTAGAACGCCTCATTCGCTGACGCTCGACGCTTCGGCGTCCCTTGGCCTCTGCTCTTGCAGGGGCTTTTTTTTGCGCGTAGGATTCGCATGTGTTCTCTAATAGGGGTCTAATATGGCTGAAATCATTCGCAGGGATGCTGCAATCCGCATCAAAGTCCACGCCGACACCAAAGAGCGGCTAGAACGCCTCGCTCACATTCTTGGTGTTCCGCCAGCTACTCTTTGCGCCGTCTGGATCGGAGATACCTTCTTACCAGCATCATATCCGACCGGATCGTAATTGCTCACCTGGGGTTTGGCGCGAGGGGCATCGGACATGC
>JBKACM010000407.1:0-1802 GCA_046269335.1 Alphaproteobacteria bacterium
GTTGGGGTCCTGGTTGGGGTGGTCCTGGTTGGGGTTGGTAGCTGGAGCCCAGGCCGGATAGGTGGTGGCATGGTAGGTGCCGATGAAGACGATGGCCGGCTTCCGGTACCACAGTTTCCACAGATACCGCCATTTCAGGAGATAATCGGCCGGATTGTGAATCCAGAACACCGTATGGCGGGCCCCAGGCAGCGCCAGAATCAGCTTGTCACCGCGATTGGCGATGTAAAGGTCGGCGGCCTCGGGGAGACCCGCTTCAAGTGGAGTCCAGTCCACGCCATTGTGACGTATCGGAGCCTGACATCGATTGTGGACGCTGACCACGTGTCCCCGCCCGGCCAGGGTTTCCGCCAGCAGAATGAACGAGCTTTCGGCACCGCCCAGGGGAGAATGGTCGGGGGTGCGGCCGTCGAAGGCGATGCCATCATCCGCCAGAACGATGCGAGCCATCACCGTTCCTCGGTCGGAGGGGTCTCAAGGGTGGCCTTGAGATGGGACAGCAGCGGATACAGGCCGGCGAACAGGGCGATCAGGAAGCCATACCCTCCCTCCCGATATCCCTTGCGTCGGACATAGCATTTGTAGAAGCGGGAGAAGACGCGCCGGAGATTGGCCGCGAATGATCCGACCTGACCGCTCTCCCGCAGGTCGGCGGCTCTGGCGGTGGAATAGTTGTCCAGACGACGGATCATGTCCGAGATGTTGCGGTCCACGTAGTGTCGAAGCCGATAGGTCAGCATCGACCCCTTCACCCCATGAAAGGTAAGCGACGGATGAACCCGCTGCCGCCCCCAGATCTTGGCACCCTTGCGGAACAGGCCCGGATAGGCTCCCTTGCCGAAAGACGCACCCCAGCCATACCGCACCAGCTTCTCGCCGATGTAGTTGTCCACCGGAATTTCGTGAATGTCGGCCGTGGACGCGGCGATGATGGCGCGGATTTCACGGGCCAACGGCTCGTCCACCCGTTCGTCGGCGTCGATTTCGAAAATCCATCGTCCCCGACAGGCCTCGATGCCGGCATTGCGACGATCGCCCTCAATCCTCCAGGTGCCTTCCACGATCCGTTCCGTGAAGCGGGCGGCGATCTCCTTCGACCCGTCGGTACACTTGTCCAGCAGCACCACGATTTCATCGCAGAAATCCAGCCGCTCCAGGCACTGGGCCAGTTGGCGCTCTTCGTCATGTACCGTAATCAGGGCCGAAAGGGTGATATCCACCGTCATGCCGTTCTCTCCCGGCTTCCGCGATACAGGGCCACGGCCGCTTCTTCCACCTTGTCCACGGTCAGACCGTCCATCAGGGTATCCGAATTGCGGTGGTCGAAGCCCTCGGGAAAAATCCGCTCGAACGGAAGCGGGGTGCGGACCACCGCCGTTCGCAACCCCCATGGCGCATAGTGCACCTCCTGCGAGGGGCCGAACAATCCCAGTGTCGCAACGCCGGCCGCCGCCGCCAGGTGCATGAGCCCGGAATCATTACCGACGTAGAAGGAACAGCGCTCCAGACAGGCATAGGTGGTCACCAGATCCAGGGTACCCACCAGGTCGATCCGGCGTTCCGCCGGAAGTTCGGTGATCAGCGTCATTGCCTCTTCCCGTTCCGAAGGACCGCCGAACACCGCGATCCGGGCTCTGGGCAGCATGCCGTCTGCCGCGGTCAGACGCGACAGCAGGTCGGCGAAACGGGTCGCCCGCCAGGTCTTGGCCCGCCAGTTGGTTGCCGGCCCGACCCCGATCACCGGAGACTCTCCGGGGAGAAGAGCCGCCGCCGTCTCGCGATGTTCAGGCGTCGGCCACAGC
>JBKACM010000408.1:0-1801 GCA_046269335.1 Alphaproteobacteria bacterium
ATCACGTCACCCCACAGGGGTTCGTAGGCGAAGCCGGCGGCTCCGTGGATGGCTGCGAAGTGAAAGACGACGTCTGGATCCAGCGCCGTCAGCAGACCCTCCAGCGCCGGGGCATCGGTCAGGTCCAGCCGGTGATAACGAAAACGTGCCGTCGTCGACTCCGGCAGATAACGACTCTGCGCCTGGCGGCCGCAACCGGCGACTTCATACCCGCGCCGCAAGAGCGCTTCGGCCAGATAGCTGCCGTCCTGGCCGTTGACTCCCAGAACCAGCGCCCGGGTCATGAGGCCGGAAAATCCCCCTGGCCCGCCTTCGGTGCCAGCAACAGCTCAAGAGAACCGCCGGTGCCACTCCGGGATGCCGTAATCATCGCCTCCAGATTGCCTGCATCCACGATCGTCACTTCCGGCAGGGGGAAAATCATCCTGGTGCCACCGAGGATCGTCTGCCGTTCCCGTTCCAGGAATTCGGTTCGGAAGTGCCAGGGCAGCACCAGATAATAACCCGGTTTTCTTGCCCGCGACTCCTCCTCGGAGACGATGGGAATGTCGGTGCCCAGGGTGCGGGCCCCGATCTTGGCCGGATTGCGATCCGCGGCACACTCCACCACCATGCGGTTGATGCCATACCACTGCAAGAGAACGTTGCCCTTGGTGGAGGCACCGTAGATATGCACGGTCTCTCCCCGGGCCCGGATATCGAACAGCACCCGGTTGAGCTGGTCCCGCAAGGCCTCGATCCGCTGCTGAAAGGCCAGATAGGGCTTGTCGGTGTCCAGCTCCATCTCGAACTCCGAGATGCGAAGCTGGTGCAGGAATTCCCGGTCCTTCTGAGTGCCATGGGTCTGGTTGCCGGCGTGACAGGCATAACAGCGGATGCTGCCGCCGTTGATGTCGTTGATCTCGGCTCGGAAGATGCGCAGGCCGGCTTTCTCGGCGATGTAGTCCAGCACCGACAGGCTGTAGTACTCCACGTGTTCGTGACAGATGGTGTCGAAGGAATTACGCAGCAACATCAACGGCAGATAGGACATCTCGAACACCCAGACCCCTTCCGGTTTCAGGTGATCGGCGATGGCACCGGCAAACTCGGCCGGCCTCTCCAGGTCGTAGAACATGGCGATGGAGGTGACGATGTCCAGCCCCCCCCCTGGGCAGAGTCGCCAGCGCCTGGCTGGAGGGAAACAGGGCGTTGATGACGGTTACATCCCCCTGGATCTCGTTAGCGATATCGGACGGATCGACGCCGAAACGTCTTGTGCCCTCCGGGTAGTAGGACAACAGGGTTCCGTCGTTGCAGCCAATATCCAGTACCGTGAGCTTGCCAGAGGAGGCCCCCACCATGGCGGTGGCGGCGGTGACGATGCCGCGCAGATGCTCGCGCATGGTCGCGTTGGTGCCGGAGCGGTACCAGTAGTTGGCATACAGGATTTCCGGAGGAAAGGTGTGGGCCAGGGCCAGAAGGCCACAGGCATCCTCGTCCTCGGTCACGTCGCAGCGGACCAGTTGCGTCGGCAGTTTGCGCAGGGGCGGGCGCAGGACGCCCGGCTTGACGAAGGAACCCTGGAGATATTGGTCGCCAAGATCGATCACCGGCTTAAGCTTTGTCGATCCACAGACGCGGCAGGTCTTGCGATAACGCGGATGCAAGTCGTCTTCCTCCGTTGGAACAGGGCCTCCGGACCCTACGACAATGCCATGCCCCGTGCAAGACGCGCGCTCATGCAGGGCAATCGGGTGAAAATAGGAATAGGACGTCAAGTCGGGGTAAAACGGGAACCTCTGGCGCATTGAGCGCCCGC
>JBKACM010000409.1:0-1793 GCA_046269335.1 Alphaproteobacteria bacterium
CGGTATGATTTGACTCACGGGTAAAGCCCACTCCCTGTTCAAACTCGGCGGAACAATTGACTCTCTCCGTCAAGCACCGCATGCTCGGAGTAGGGGAGATACCATGGCGACGATCCCGTTCGACGCGCTCAAGTTCGTCCACCGGATACGGGATGCGGGCATCCCTGAGCCGCAGGCCGAGGCCAGCGCCGAGGCGTTCAAGGACGCTTCGGGTGAGGCGGAGATTGCGACAAAACGTGACATCAAGCGACTTGACGCAGACACGCGCACCGAAATGCTGGTGATGAAGTGGATGACGGGGGGTCTGCTGGCTGGCGTGACGTCTCTTGTTCTGAAGGCGTTCCTCCCCCACTGACGCCGCCAAGCAGGCCCGCGCCGCAGGAGCGGCGACCCGTCATGCCTCCGGCATGTGCCCCACGAGGCAGCGAGGCCCAGAGCCACCAGCCAGCGATCGCGGCTTTGGCATTGCCCGGAAAAGCCGACGCCCCTTGAAATTCTTGGTCGGAGTGAGAGGATTCGAACCTCCGGCCCCTACGTCCCGAACGTAGTGCTCTACCAGGCTGAGCTACACTCCGACGGTCTGGCGGGCCGCTTATACCGCTTTCCCCGTCGGGATGGCAACAGCCATGCGTGGGTCATGAAGAGATAGACTTCAGTAGGCCCGCTCAACGCAGAAATCGACTACGTCCAGGAGGGCGTCCTTCATCCGGCTGGATGGGAAAATGCCCAGAGCCTCCCGTGCGACCTCGCCATACCGACGCGCCCGCCCGATCGTCTCCTCCAGGGTACCGTGACGCTGCATCAGGTCCAGGGCATGGCGCAGATCATCGTCGGTCTGTTCCAGATCCTCCAGGGTACGCTTCCAGAAGGTCCGCTCCTCGTCACTGGCACGCGCCACCGCCAGGATCACGGGCAGGGTGATCTTGCCCTCGCGAAAATCGTCGCCGATCGCCTTTCCCAGTTTTTCCTGCTTGGCCGAGTAATCCAGCACGTCGTCGATAAGCTGAAAGGCGATACCGAGATTGAGGCCAAACCGCTCCATGGCCTCCTCCTCCTCCAACGGCCGCTCGGCGACTACGGGCCCAAGACGACAGGCGGCAGCGAAGAGCTGCGCCGTCTTGGCGCGTATGACGTCAAGATAGGCCGATTCCGTGGTGGAGATGTCGTTGGCGGTCATGAGTTGGAGGACCTCACCCTCGGCGATTACCGAGGAGGCGTGCGACAGGATCGCCAGCACCGACAGGGACCCGTCCTCCACCATCAGTTCGAACGAGCGGCTGAACAGAAAGTCGCCCACCAGCACGCTGGGCTTGTTGCCCCACACGGCGTTGGCGCTGGGACCACCGCGCCGCAGGTCACTCTCATCGACGACGTCGTCGTGCAACAGCGTCGCGGTATGAATGAACTCGATACAGGCAGCCAGCTTGACATGACGCTGCCCCTGGTAGCGACAAACCACGCTGGAGGCCAGGGTCAGAACCGGCCGCAGCCGCTTGCCACCGGCGGCAATGATGTGCCCGGCCAACTGGGGTATCAGGGATACCTGGCTGTGCATCCGGGCGATGATCGTTTCATTGACCCGCACGAGGTCGTCGGCGACAAGCCCGATCAGCACGTCCAGTGCCGCCGTCTTGTCGTCACGTTGGGTATTCCGATCGGCAGCAACGGACACGGCAGACATCCTCGTTTTCCAGCGAAACGACGCGCGGGCGGCCCTCTGATACCGCCGTGCAGATATTTCGACCCATGGTCAAAATATGCACAGACGGTACGCTCAAACGCCGCGCGGGCTT
>JBKACM010000410.1:0-1785 GCA_046269335.1 Alphaproteobacteria bacterium
GTCTGCGACGAGCGGACCGACGCCGGCGACACGGTCACCTACCGTGGACCCGACCGCCTGGCGTGCCGATGCCAGCCGGTGGCCATGGTGCGGGCGGTATCCAATCTGGTCGGCAATGCCGTGAAATATGCCGGCCGCGCCGAGGTGGCGCTGGAGGTGGAGAAGGGTATGGCGCGGATCGTCGTCGAAGACGATGGTCCCGGTATTCCCGAGACGGAATTGACAAGGGTATTCGAGCCCTTCTACCGGGTCGACAAGGCACGTTCCCTCAGCCCCGGCGGGGTCGGGTTGGGGCTTGCCATTGCCCGCGATGTTCTGCGCCGGCATGGCGGCGACGTGACGCTTGCCAATCGGAAAGAAGGCGGCCTCCACGTCGAGGCAACCCTACCCCTCGTTCCATAAGGTATTGCTCGGGAGAAACCATGAAGACACGGAGAAACACGGGAACGGTGGCGGTGGTCCTGGCCCTGGCGACCGCTCTTGGACAGCCGTTGGCCGCCCTGGCCACGGACTCCCACAACCACGGTGCCGGCCTGTCTGAACTCCTGGACATGGCGCGAACCCTCAACCCGGAGGTCGCGGCCACCCGGCTTGAGGCCGAAGCGGCGGCAGCCAAGGTCAAGGGCGAAGGCACCCTGGCCGACCCCAGGTTCAGGGTGAGCTTCGAGGATTTGCCCCGGGACCGGCCCGACTATCAGCCACGGCTCAACCCGGGAGTCGTCAAGTACACCCTCAGCCAGGAACTGCCTTTCTTCGGCAAGCGGGACCTCAGGGAGGAGATTGCCGGGGCCGAAGCGCGCGGCATGGAGGCGGCGGCCCGCTCCGCGGTCAACGAGGTCCTGGCGCGGGTCAAGATGGCCTATGCCGAATATCACCAGGCCCATCTCGCCATGGAGCAGACGGCCTCGCTGATCAACGTCATGGCCACGGTGGCAAAGGTTGCGCAAATCCGTTACGGCCAGGGACTGGGCAGTCAGCAGGAAGCGGCTGGAGCCGAGTTGGAACGATCGAACATGCTGGCCGAGTTGGCCAGGCTGGAAGCCACCCGTTACAAGGCCCGCGCCCGTCTCAACGCCCTGGTCGATCGCGCGGCCGACACACCGCTGGTCGAAGAACCGCATCCGCGTCCCGTCCCCCTCCCCGGTGCCATGGATTATGCCGCGCTCCTCGACAAGGCACGGGCCGGCAACCCCCGGTTCGCGGAAAACGATGCCCACATCGAGGGGGCCGACAAGAGCCGGGAACTGGCCGATCGGAACTGGTACCCGGATTTCAGTGTCGGCCTGACCACGGTGCAGCGCCGGGGAACCAGCGGCATTGACGGTTATGAAGCCGCGCTGGAAATGAACCTTCCCCTGCAATGGGGGCTGCGCCAAGCCCGACAGCAAAGCACCGCCGCCGCCGCAGCAGCAGCCCGTTCCAGACGGACGATGGCGGAGCGGGAAATCGAAAGCGGATTGCAGGAGTCCTTCCTGGCCTTTCAGTCCGCCCGCAAGATCGAAAAGGTGCTGATGGAGAACAGTTTGCCGCAGGCCCAGGTGGCCTTCCAGGCGTCGGTGAAAAGCTATGAGCTTGGCCGCACCGGACTGATTGACGTCCTGGTTTCGCTACAGCGTCTGCGACGAACCCAGATTGATCAGCTCAATGCCTTCTACGAGCAACAGGTACGCCTTGCGGAGATAGAACGTCTGGTGGGAGTGGATCTATGAAATCCGTTACGGCCAGGGACTGGGCAGTCAGCAGGAAGCGGCTGGAGCCGAGTTGGAACGATCGAACATGCTGGCC
>JBKACM010000040.1:0-14519 GCA_046269335.1 Alphaproteobacteria bacterium
CTGACAACCTTCAATTTCTCACAAAGCTCCGCTGATAATCCACCAATCGATTCATAAGGAAATTCTTCCGAGAGCACGACTCCTTCATCTCTGCGGAAGGCCTGTATATCTGCTTCCTGCCGAGCCAGGTATCCAGAATATAGCGCTTCACTTTCCAGTATAGATAATATATCCGGTTGTATTGATTTTATCACCGGCCAAATTTTTATTATATTTTCAAAGCTTGTGCTTGACATTGCAAGCACGTCCTTCGCCTTTCGCTTCACGCCATCTTGACTGGTGTCAATACCATGGAATTTCAGGTCACATGGGGCGACCTCCAATGTTTCCAGCAAATCCCGGGCAAATCGCAAAGCGCATTGCTTTTTCCTAAAACTATTCCGTCTCTCTGTCGTTACGCACCCAATCTCGATTCCTTTGCCTGTCAGTCGTTGATCCGCATTATCAGAACGTAATAGCAGCCGATACTCCGCCCTGGATGTGAACATCCGATAGGGTTCGACCGTTCCGCGGGTAATAAGATCATCGATCAATACCCCGATGTAGGCATCCGCCCGATCCAGAACGAATGGTGGGGAATTCCCAGCCAGCAATGCCGCGTTGAGACCCGCGATCAGACCCTGAGCCGCCGCCTCTTCATAGCCGGTGGTTCCATTTATCTGGCCAGCAAAGAAAAGACCCCGGATCTTTTTCGTTTCCAGAGTTCTGGTGAGGTTTCGAGAATCGACGTAGTCATACTCGATGGCATATCCAGGGCGTATCATTTTCACGTATGTGAGACCAGGTATCGTCCTGAGCAAATCACGTTGAATGTCATAAGGTAAGGAGGTCGAAATCCCGTTGGGATAAACCGTATCGTCGTCCAATCCTTCGGGTTCAAGAAAAATCTGATGATGAGATCGATCCGCAAAACGGACGATTTTGTCTTCAATACTTGGACAATACCGAGGTCCAATGCTGGATATCTGTCCACTGTACATGGGTGCCCGATGCAAGTTGTCGGCAATAATTTCATGCGTTGATGAGTTTGTCGCCGTGATATGGCAAGATATCTGTGGGTTGTTTATCGTTGTTGTCATAAACGAAAAGGGAATGGGCGGATCCTCTCCTTTTTGTTCTTCAAGCCCGCTCCAGTCTATGGTTCTGCCATCCAGCCTCGGAGGCGTGCCCGTTTTCAACCGCCCCCTCAGAAAACCGAGCCTTTCTATGTCGATGGCCAGATCTCGGGAAGGCGGTTCAAAAATTCGGCCCACCTCCCGTTTCTCTTCCCCGACGTGCATCAGACCACGCAGAAATGTTCCTGTCGTAATCACGACAGAACAGGCATCAAGTTCCCTTCCTTCATTAACGACGATTCCCCGAATCGAACCATTTTCATTTACCAATATTTTTACGGCCTCTCCATATTGTATCGAGAGATTGGGATATTGGCTAAGAAGGGATTTCATGTGGTGTCGATATAGTCTTCTGTCTGCTTGGGCTCTTGGACCGTGTACGGCCGGGCCCTTGGAGCGGTTCAATACTCTGAAATGAATACCGGCACGGTCGATGACACGGCCCATGACACCGTCAAGTGCATCGATTTCTCGAACCAGCTGCCCCTTTGCCAAACCGCCGATGGCTGGGTTGCAAGACATTTCGCCAATCGTGGATGGGCCACGAGTCAACAGCAGCGTGCTGGCACCGATCCTGGCGGAGGCTGCCGCCGCCTCGCACCCGGCATGACCAGCACCAACGACAATCACGTCATACTTCATCTGCAATTGTCCGTGTTTTCAGAAGGGCTATTTTCCAATACAAAATTCACCGAATATCGCATCCAACACATCTTCTATGTCAATTCTTCCGGTCAAGCGGCCAAGATTCGTTGATGCCAATCGTAGATCCTCCGCCATCATTTCGGGTGCCCCCCCTCCAAGAGTCCGTTTCAGAGCCTGACAACAGGCTTCAATAGCAACCCGATGGCGATGCCTGGTCATTACCGGCGCTTCGGAAACGACATAGGCTGACTTGATCTGGTCTCCCAACTGATTCAACAATTGTGGGATACCTTCCCCCGTAAGGGCCGAGACATAAATCAGGGGATATTTTGTTTCAGAATTCCGGCAATCCACCGGTATCAAATCCGATTTATTTGCGACGAGTACGGTTCTGTCATCAAGGTCTGGCATAATTGCCAATGCATCTTCAATATCGGAGGTGCCATCCAGGACAAATACGTTGAGATCCGACTCGGCAGCTTTGAGAAAAGCCCTGCGAACTCCTTCGGTTTCAATTTCATTTTCGGTTTCCCTCAATCCGGCCGTATCGTTTATAACAACGGGAAATCCGTCAATGTCCATCCTGGCTTCTATTACGTCCCTGGTCGTACCCGGAATGGAAGAGACGATGGCGGCGCTGCGGCCACAGAGTCTGTTGAACAGTGTTGACTTCCCGGAATTGGGTCTTCCCAACAGAACGACATTGATCCCGCTTCTTATTTTTTCTCCTCTATTGTTGTCGTCAAGATGAGTGGAAATTGATTTCACAAGATCCTGTATTCTGCTTGAAATCTCGGCATCGATACTGTCCGGCAAGGGTTCATCCGAGAAGTCTATCGTCGCCTCCAGAAGACCCTGAATATAAATCAATTCCGACCGCCATGCCTCGTACAACCTGTACAAGGATCCTTCCATCTGGCTCAGGGCCAGTCTTCTTTGCGCCGCCGTTTCGGAATGTACCAGATCATGCACGGCTTCTGCGGACGTGAGGTCGAATTTTTCATTGTAGAAAGCACGTTTTGTGAACTCTCCTGGTTCGGAAAGTCTCAGGTCTTCCTGTCTCGCAAGAACTTCGAGGATCCCGGAAACTACGGCCTGGCTTCCATGGACATGAAACTCGGCGACATCTTCGCCGGTATAACTGCCGGGCCCTGGAAACCAGACCAGGATTCCCCTATCCAGCAATTCCCCATTCCCAGGATCACGGTAAGAAACGACCTTTGCCGTGCGTGGCGGAGGCATCACGCACCCGCAGATCCGCTGTGACACTGCCGACGATCGCGGTCCCGACAGGCGAACCACGGCTATCCCCGCGATGCCACGGGCCGTGGACAAGGCGTATATTGTATCGGTCATCCCAAGCCGGCCGCTCCGCCTCCCCCAAACGGGCGAGTCATACTGCTGAGCATAATTTTTGACACATGATCTCGTGCCGGAAGCCGCTGTCGGAGACGATCAAGAACGAGGGGACTCGTCCCCTCGGGCTCCCCATTCCTTTCCGACGTTCCAAGATGCCAACTTCCGGGGAGCGTGAGGGGCCTCGCGGCCCCTCGCATGACTTTTCTTGAGGAAACAATTCGTGAGTCAAACGTTCCGCTCAGCGGTATCATACCAAGCAGCCATTGCGGCCGCGGCCAAGCCCACGGACCTGGGCACCCGGCCAGGGACCATACGATGAGCCGATTTATCGGCTCATCGGTATCAGATCGAGTGTCGGCCGGCATCAAAGATTTTCGGTCCGTCGGCGCTATACCCGGAAGCTTTCTCCGCACCCGCAGCGGTCCTTTTCATTGGGGTTCTTGAAAACGAAACTGGCACCGCCCATCCCGCTGTCCCGGTAGTCCATTTCCGTACCGACCAGAAACATGATGGCCATGGGATGAATGAAGATCTTCACACCCTTGTCCTCAACCACCTCTTCGTGTGGCTGCGACTCGGTGGCGTACTCCATGGTGTAACTGAGCCCGGAACATCCCCTGGGCTTTACTCCGACACGCAAGCCCGCGACGGGTTCGTCACTCTTGGCCATCAGTTCCTTGATACGGGCAGCAGCCGCATCGGTCAGCGTTATCGCGGGTCCAGGCATCGCAAACCTCCTCCTCCAACAAACAGATCAAAACATGTCCAGGGCGACCCGGGCCACTTCCGACATCCGGGCAGGTGTCCATTGTGGCTCCCATATCAGAAAGACCTCTACCTCACCGACACCAGGGACGGCGGCAACCGCACGTGCCACCTCCGCCGGAAGATGCCCTGCGACAGGACAAGCCGGTGCGGTCAAGGTCATCTCTATCGTGACAAAACCTTCCGGTGTAATATATATCCCATAAATCAAGCCAAGATCATGGATGTTCACCGGTATTTCCGGATCATAAACCGTCCGTAGCCCTTCGATGACATCCGCCTCGGTTGCCACCACCGATCCCGGGGCAAGTGGCTTGCCGGCCTTGAACGGTACTTCCTGATCCTTCATTGCTGAATACGGACCGCGCACATCGCCGCCTCCTGTCCACCCTTTCTCAGACTCTCGGTAACGGCTCAGGTACCCCGAAAAACAGAAAATATCATCTGGCGAAAAGCAACCACAAGACAGTATCGCGAGGGGCCGAAAGGCCCCTCACACTCCCCATGACCCGGAATTATGGGAACGAATGGGGAGCGCAAGGGTCTCAGGCCCTCGCATCTTTGGTTCTTGGGTTGTTTTTCATTCGCTGTTATTTTCCTTTCTTGGGGATATCTGGGCAGTTACAATTCTCGACCTTATGCCGCCGCACGAGCTTGTCACGGTTTCCGACCAGGTCGGAAGCCGCTCTATTCCGTCGAAGCTATTTCGTCACCGTCAATGGCAGCGATCATCGTATGCCATGCCAGCGTCGCGCACTTGACCCTGACCGGAAACTGCCGCACTCCGGCCAGCACCTGCACCCGCTCCAGCTCTTCGCCAAGCCCTGCCAGAATCGACGGGTCCTGTTCGGGTCCTTCTGTTTCGCTGTCATCCTCCCCAGTACACAGGGCGTGAAGACTGGAAAAAAGGACCCGAGCCTGAACCTCTGTTTTGCCCTTGAGGATTTCGGTCATGATCGAGGCCGATGCGACCGAAATGGCGCATCCCTTGCCTTCAAACGCTACATCACGAACAATGCCATCAGGATTCACAACCAGGTACACGGTGAGTTGATCGCCGCACATGGGGTTGTGGCCATGAGCCTGCCGGTTGGACTCTGGCGGGTGGCGCAGATTGCGGGGCCGCTTGCCATGGTCCAGGATCACTTCCTGATAAAGATCGCGTAATTCATCAAGCATCAGGCAAAAATCTCCCGTACTTTCTCCAGGCCAAGAACCAGGGCATCGACATCGTCCCGCGTGTTGTAGAGTGCGAAGGAGGCCCGCGCCGTCGCCGGCACCTGGAAACGCTCCATCAAAGGCTGAGCACAGTGATGACCGGCACGAATGGCAACCCCGGATCGATCCAGAATGGTAGCGATGTCGTGCGGATGCGCCCCGTCCAGAACGAAAGAAAGAACACTGGTTTTCCCCGGCGCAGTCCCAATCAGGGTAAGCCCCGGAATCCTGGACAGTCGTTCCGTGGCATAGGCCAGAAGATCCTGTTCATGGGCGGCGATGCGATCCATGCCGATGGCGTTGACATAGTCGATGGCTGCCGCCAGCCCAGCCGCCTCGGCAATGGCCGGCGTCCCGGCCTCGAACTTTGCCGGCAATGGGGCCCAGGATGTTTTTTCGAACGTGACGCTGGTGATCATATCCCCCCCCGTCTGGTAGGGCGGCATGGCCTTCAGCAACGCCTCCCGGCCGTACAGGACCCCAATGCCAGTGGGACCGTAGAGCTTGTGACCAGAAAAAGCGTAGAAATCGCAGTTGATTTCCTGCACATCCACCGTCATGTGGGTCACGGCCTGACAGCCATCCACCAGAATTTTTGCCCCGACGGCATGAGCCGCCGCCGCGATCCTGGCCACAGGAACCACGGTGCCTAGAACATTGGACACCTGGGTAATGGCTACCATCCGGGTCCTGGGACTGAGCAGAGGCTCAAAGCTTTCGTAGCGGAACGATCCGTCATCGGCAACCGGAATAACTTTCAACACCAGACCCTTCTCGTCCCGCAGCATCTGCCATGGCACGATGTTGGAGTGGTGCTCCATGCCCGAGACGATGATTTCATCCCCAGCCTGGAGGAAGGCCCGACCGAACGTGGCGGCAACCAGGTTGATGGACTCGGTAGCCCCGCGGGTAAAGATGATTTCCTGCCGTTTGCGGGCATTGAGGAAACGGCGAACGGTGTCTCGCGCCCCCTCATAGGCAGCCGTTGCCTGTTCGGAAAGGAGGTAGGCACCGCGATGTACGTTTGCATACTCATTTTCATAAAGCTTCTGCATAGCCATCAGCACCTGCCTCGGTTTCTGGGCCGAAGCGGCGCTGTCAAGAAAGGCCAACGGTTGACCATGTACGGTCCGCTGAAGGATCGGGAAATCCGCCCGGCACGCGGCGATATCGTCTGCGATTGCAGTTGCTTCCGGCAGGATCCGGTTCACCATCGGTTTCATTCCACCCCCTCCCGGACAGACCCGCTGATTGCCCGCCGACGGGACAGCCAATCCGACACCAGGGCCTTGTAGGCTTCTCGCACCGAGGCAACACGGATGTCCTCGATCACATCGTTCAGATAGGCTTCGATCAACAATGCCCGTGCCGAGTCAGCGTCCAATCCCCGGGAACGGAGAAAAAATAGCGCCTCTTCGTCCATTTCCCCGGCCGTGGCTCCGTGGCTGCACTTTACTTCGTCGGTATAGATCTCCAGCTCCGGTTTGCAATCCACTTCGGCCGACCGGGAGAGGAGCAGGGCCTTGTGAAGCTGCTGCCCATCGGTCTGTCGTGCTCCTCTTGCCACCAGAATCTTGCCCTGAAAAACGCCATGGCCGGAATCGTCCAGGATACCCCGGAAATTCTGGCGAGAAGTGGTGTGTGGTGCGTCGTGCTCCACCCGGATGGTGTTATCCACATGTTTCCGCCCATCCACTGCATAGGCACCGCTCAATTGGCATTCGGCGTTGGGACCCCTCAGCAACACCTGGACCTCGTTGCGGATCAACTTCCCCCCCAGGGACAAGGAAAAGTTCTCGTACTGGCCACCCGTTTTCACATCCACTTCCGTCATTTCGATCAGATGTGTGGCGTCGCTCCCCCCATGCAGCCGGTAATGATGAAGGATGGCACCTTCTCCCAGGGAAATGCTGGTAACGGCATTGCTGAGGGTTGACGGTCCCTCGAACCCCAGGTGGCTTTCCAGCAGCGTCGCCCGGCTGCCTGCACCGGCAATAACGACCAGACGAGGGTGGTAGGCTACCGGTCTGGTCCCGGCGGCATGGATTGAAACGATATGTAGGGGCTTGTCCACCAGCACCCCATCGGCAATGCGCAGAACGAGACCCGGTTCCATGCCGAGGAACAGGGTGTTGAGCGCCACCATGGGCATTTCCGGCCCGATCATGCCTTCCTCGATCAGGGATTTCAGCACCTCATCCCCTTGATGAAGCTGGCTGGCAAGATCCAGAACCTCCACTCCGGGCGGCAACATCTCCAGCGACGAGAGAGCCCGGGATACCCGTCCGTTGATCAGAACACAGCGATATCCTTCCACCGAAGGCATCCTGTCGACAGGAAGCACGTCCAGAACCGGAGCCTGCTCCCCACTGTCCAGAACGAAGTCCTGCCCTATCAATCCCGCGAGACTGGTAAATTTCCAGGTCTCCATGCGAGACGTCGGCAGACCCGTCTTGCGGTAACGATCCTGGCCGGCCCGGCGCACGGAGGACAACCATCCAGGTTCTCCCAGGCCCTCCGGAAGTGGCAATGTCGTTACCTTGCGAAAGAAAGGATCGGTGATATCAGGCATTGCGCTTTTCCCTTCTTTCACGCAGCCACACCGGTGAATTCGGCATAGCCGCGAGCCTCCAGCTCCAGAGCCAGTTCCTTGCCCCCGGATCGCACGATCCGGCCTCCGGCCAGAACGTGAACATAATCGGGGACAATGTGATCCAACAGTCGCTGGTAGTGGGTGATGATGAGAAATGAGCGTCGCGGCGAACGAAGGGTATTGACCCCTTCGGCCACCACTTTCAGAGCATCGATGTCCAGCCCGGAGTCGGTCTCATCCAGTATCGCCAGTCGCGGCTCAAGCAGCACCATCTGAAGCACTTCGTTGCGTTTCTTCTCGCCTCCGGAAAACCCCACGTTGAGAGGTCGCCGCAACATTTCATCGGAGATGCCCAGTATTTTCGTCTTCTCCCGCACGAGCTTCAGGAACTGCATGGCGTCCACCTCCGACTCGCCCCGGTATTTGCGACGGGCATTCAACGCCGTCTTGAGGAAAGTGGTGGTGGCGACCCCAGGGATTTCTACCGGATACTGAAAGGCCAGAAAAATGCCTTCGCAGGCTCGTTGATCCGGCTCCAGGCTCAGCAGATCCTTGTCATCGAAGCGAATGCCACCCTGGGTAACCTCATAGCCAGGACGGCCGGCGATGATGTTGGACAGTGTGCTTTTGCCGGCCCCATTGGGACCCATGATCGCGTGGGTTTCCCCAGGCCGGATCACCAGATCCAGACCCTTCAGTATTTCCTTGCCGTTAACGGAAGCGTGCAGATTCTGGATTTCGATCAAAGACATGGTCCCAAACTCCATTAGGTCGGTTCCGACCGGGTCTACCTGGTCGAAAATCACTCTGGTGAGCCGGTTGGCCGCTAGTGCATCGACCCAAACGGAGGCGACAGCCGCGTTTGGATAAGTTGATGCAAAATCAAAGAGCTAGTGCACTGACACATTCATTACGTTCATGTGTCATACCGCCGTGCAGATATTTTGACCCATGGTCAAAATATGCACAGACGGTACGCTCAAGCGCCGCGCGGGCTTCACCCGTGAGCCGATGAGTCATCTCATCGGCTCACGGGTATCAGTGCACTAGCCGACACTGCCCTCCAGACTGATGCCCACCAGCTTCTGTGCCTCGACGGCGAACTCCATGGGCAGAGTCTGCATCACTTCCTTGCAGAAACCGTTGACGATCAATGACACCGCCTCCTCCACCGATAGTCCCCGTTGCTGGCAGAAAAAAAGCTGTTCCTCACTGATTTTGCTGGTCGTCGCCTCGTGTTCCACCTTGGCGGTAGGGTTGCGCGACTCGATATAGGGCACGGTATGGGCTCCGCAGCGATCCCCAATCAACAGACTGTCGCATTGAGTATAATTTCGGGCCCCCTCCGCCTTGGCCTGCATGCGGACCAGACCCCGATAGGTAGCGTTGGAACGACCGGCGGAAATGCCCTTGGAGATGATGCGCGAGCGGGTGTTGCGCCCGATGTGGATCATTTTGGTGCCGGTATCCGCCTGCTGACGGTTATTGGTAATGGCGACCGAATAGAATTCTCCCTGGGAATTGTCGCCCTGAAGAATACAGCTCGGATATTTCCAGGTGATGGCCGAACCGGTTTCCACCTGGGTCCAGGAGATCTTGGAATTTCGGCCGCGACAGGCACCCCGTTTGGTAACGAAATTATAGATCCCGCCCCGACCTTCAGCATCTCCCGGGTACCAGTTCTGGACCGTCGAGTACTTTATCTCGGCATCGTCCAGGGCCACCAGCTCGACCACCGCGGCATGAAGCTGATTTTCATCCCGCTGGGGCGCGGTACAGCCTTCCAGATAGCTGACATAGCTGCCGGCATCGGCAACGATCAGGGTGCGTTCGAACTGACCGGTGTTCTTCTCGTTGATGCGGAAATAGGTGGACAGTTCCATGGGACAGCGCAGCCCCTTCGGCACGTAAACGAACGAACCGTCGGTGTAGACCGCGGAATTCAGGGTGGCGAAATAATTGTCGGAGTAGGGAACCACCGAACCCAGGTATTGGCGCACCATCTCCGGGTATTTCTGTACCGCTTCCGAAATAGAACAGAAAATGACCCCCAACTCTTCCAGCTTGGCCTTGTAGGTGGTCGCCACGGAAACACTGTCAAACACCGCGTCCACCGCCACGCCTGCCAGGATTTCCTGTTCCTGAAGCGGAATGCCGAGTTTCTTGTAAGTTTCCAGCAATTCCGGATCAACCTCGTCCAGACTTTTCGGCCCGTCCTTCTTTTTCGGGGCCGCGTAGTAATAGGAGTCCTGATAATCGATGGGAGGGTAGCTTATGTTGCCCCAATGATGCGGCTCTTCCTGGGTCAGCCACAGGCGATAGGCCTTCAGCCGCCACTCCAGCAACCATTCCGGTTCGTTTTTCTTGGCGGAAATGAAGGCGATGATATCCTCGTTCAGGCCCTTGGGGGCCCGTTCCGATTCGATATCGGTGATGAAACCGTACTTGTATTTCTGGTCGGCAAGTGCCGCCATCTGGTTGGTGGTACTGGTTTCCGATGCCATGCCATGCCCCTTTCCACGTGTCGTCCGGTATCATACCGGGTCCGAAACTTCCCCCCAGGCGGGCACGGACCCGAGCCCGTTGAAAACCGCGACAGAGGCAATCTCCGTCAGGGTGATTTCTTCCAGAGATTTGCGGATGGCCTGGTTGATCCGGCTCCAGTGACCATGCATCGGACACAACGTCTCGATACCGCATTGACCTTCCGTTTCTTCCACACAGGTGGTTATGGCTATGGGACCTTCCACCGCCTCGATAATATCGGCGACCGTGATCCGGCTGGCCGGACGGTTGAGGGTGTATCCCCCCGCAGCCCCCCGGTGGGAAGTGACGAGACTTGCGTGCGCCAGAATCTTCATCAATTTTGCCACCGTCGGCAACGGCACGCCGGTGTCACCCGCAATGCAGGGTGCCGTTTTCACGCCCGGATTCCGTGTCATCTCCGCCAGGACCACGACGGCGTAGTCGGTAAGACGATTGATGCGAAACATGACCCACCGCCCGTTGCCAGACCGGTACCGACCAATCAGTACCTTATCGGTACTCTTTGTGATAATCCCAGGATGGCGCGGAGTCAAGGGGCTCGTGACAGCACAAAGAGACGAGGGCCTGATACCAGCGGCACGAGGCCTTGACTCGTGCCGCTGGTATCAAGCCCGCGCGGCGTCTGAGCGAAACCCGCTCCGCACGAAGTCAAAACTTCGTGCGGATGGTATGAGGCCCTCGTGCTCCACGTTTGGAGTCATGGGGGGTGTGATACCAGTCCGAGATGAGCTTGACTCATCACGCTCTGGGAATGGCGCATTGAGCGCCCGCGCGATCGTTCGCGCGTAAGCCAAGGGGCCGGACGGCCCCGCCGGCGATTGAGGGCATTGATCGGTCACGATCAACGCAGATTGGTATAAGGCCCCCTCGGCCCCTCACGATGTTATTTTTCGCTTCAAAAGCACGTACAGGGCTCCATCGCCTCCATGCTTGGGCCGAGCGAAGGAAAAGGACAGAATCCGACTCCGGAATTTAGGCTCGTTCAGCCAGAGCGGAACCACATGCTTCAGCACCCCGGAGCCCTCGAAACCCCGAGCTCCTTTCCCGGTAATGATCAGCACGGAACGGTGTCCCCGGTACGAAGCCGTCTCCAGAAAATTGCGCAGAGCACGGTAGGCCTCCGTCTGGGTCATTCCATGCAGATCCAGACGAGCATCCAAATTCATGTGACCGCGTACGAAACGCTCCGCGGTGCGATGATCGACGATGCCAGCCGTGACCCCGTGATCCAAAAGAGGGAGGAATGGTTTCAAGGAAGGGGAAGAAGAGAGGGTGAGTGGGGAACCCTCGGAGTCGACAGGACTTCGCTTCTTTTCATCCGCCGGCCGTGTCGGACCCGCCGGTATCACGCCAGCAACCGCAGACCGCCCCCGGAGGCACCTGACACCCTCCGTCGCCTGCTGCCAGATCGACAAATCCTCGCGGCTGAGAGGCCAGGACCTCATGGAGCCGATTTCTCTCCCCGAGTCGGGGACAGCGGATTTTCTTCGACTGGAAGACGCTCCTTTTCCTCCTGAACAGGAACGCTGTTACGGGCGAAATTGCGCCAATCCCCCGACGGCGCAGCACACCCCACTCCGGGACTGTCGGTAAGGCTGAGAGCGATCCCTCCGATGCCCCACAGGAGTTTGAAATCATGCAGATTGTCCATCAGGGCAGCGACAACCCTCTCCTCCACCCTGTGCGCCACCCAGGGTTTGAGCACGAAGGCGTAAAACAGGGTCGCCAAAACCAGGGCCAAAGTCCCAAAAGCGACGCCCTTCAGCACCAGTATGGCCATACTCAACAAGACAAGGCTCAGAAGTGGGGCAATATTCTCCCAAAGACTGAACACTGGTGAACGGGACGTATTGTGGAGACGGTAGTCCACCAGAACCTGAATCACACCCTCGTCATGGGCTTGTTTGAGGATTCTGAATCTGTTTTCTTCAATGCGTTCCTTGACTTCCTTATCCGCTGGATCGTCCGCCACGACACTTCCTCCCCTTCGTCTTCCCGTAGCACACGGCCGCATCCCCCACCAAACATGCTATCCGAAACCGCGCTGGCATGCCACGGGGTACGTGTATTACCAGCGAGCCGATGAGTTGACTCATCGACTCGCTGGTAAAGCCTGCGCGGCGCTTGAGCGGCCGTCTGTGCGTATTTTGACCCTGGGTCAAAATATCTGCACGGCGGTATATCACGTTGGACGGAGAAAATTGCCAAGACCTTGAAGAGCGCCTCAGGAATCCCTGGGCAGCAGGATGAAATAGCGGCCGGAACTTTTCATTCGGCCCGCGCTGTGGAAGGCTTTCTCACCGGTGCCCCAGAAATAGTCTCCTCGAACCGCCCCGGTGATGGCGTTGCCGGTGTCCTGAGCCATCACCAGACGACGCAGCCGCCCGCCGTCGGGGGTGGTCGTGTCCAGCCAAAGCGGCGCACCCAGGGGAATGTAGCGGGGATCCACCGCCAGGCTCCGCCCCGGTGTCAACGCCACACCCTGGGCCCCGATCGGTCCCTCTCCGTTCAACAGCTGGAAAAAGATGTAACGGGGATTTTCCGCCATTATCTCCGGAGCCTGCCCGGGGTGTTCCCTCAACCAGCGCGTCACCACCTCCATGGACTGCGAATCCTGAGGTATCAGACCCCGATTCACCATGGTACGGACGATGCCGACGAACTTTCGACCGTTATCGGCGGCATATCTAAGGCGAACCGTTCCACCGTCGTCGAGTCGGACCCTGGCCGAACCCTGGATGTGCAGGAGAAAGACATCGACCGGATCGGCAACCCACAAAATCGGCGGGGCGATGCCACTCAGTTCTCCCGCATCGATGGCGGCGCGATCCGGATACCGTTTCAGTCGGCCGCCATCGAGTCGACCGACGATGCTCTCGTGTTTCCATTCCTCTCGGAACAGGCTGAGATCGACGGTGACAAGATCCCCAGGACGGCCGTAAACCGGCGTCCGGTAGGTGCCGGAAGGTTTCAGGGACCCTTTGAACTCGGCCTCGTAGTACCCGGTAAAGATGCCTGTGGAAGAATTCCGGAATAGGACCTCCGCCGGCAGAAACCAGGTTTCAAAAAAGGTCTGGATGGTCTGACGACTCACCGGCCCCAGCGAAGCCGCGGCCCGACAGACGGCCTGCCATCGCCGGACCGGACCTGCGGCTCCGGCCGGACCCAGAGTCCGATCCCCAGGCTGTTTCGACAGAACCCCACAGGAGCGCTGGAATGCCGGCAGAACCTCCTCCAGGGCATCTTCGTGCCAACCTGGTAGAGCCTCAAACGATACAGGCCGATACACGACGGTATCGGGCACGTCTCGAACAACCTCCGGCGCACAGGCACCGACGAGCAGAAACAGGAAAATTATCGTAATCGATGAGAACCGAACCATGAGATTCAGTCGACACTGCCGGTAGCGACCAGCAACCAATTGGGATCCTGGGCCCGGGTGTCACGAGAGAAGGTCCATACGTCAATAACCTTGGCGACGTAGTTGGGGTCTCCCTCGACCACGGCACCGGCAGCATCGCGGAGAACGTTGATCTGTTCGGACAGGTAGCGCACCGTCACTCTGGCGACCGATCCTGACAGGTCGGCGTCGATGATTTCCGCAAGGGGGGGGCCGACAAGCTGGGTTTCTGAAATCTGCTGGGCCCGGTTGCGGACGTCGATGGCATGGGAAAAATTTTCCATGACCTCTTCACTCAAGAGCGGATGCAGGGCCTTCTTGTCTCCGGCGGCGAAAGCCGTGACGATCAACTCGAAGGCAGCCCTTGCTCCCACCAGAAAAGACTCGGCGTCAAACCCTGAGTCGACCTCCCGTATGCGGACAACCCCCCGTTCGACAACCGGGAGAGAAGGCTGATGCAACGGCGGCGGGCGCCCCTTGTCTGGAAACTCGACGACGTTGCTCCTGTCCGGGCTTCTGTCCGGCTCAGGGACAGGCTCCTGTTTCTTTGGATCCAGGGTCGCCTCGTCGCGCGCGAACAGGCCGGGACGAGGCGGTTCCTCGTCTCCACGCCGCCCCAGAACGCTGCGAAGACGCAGGACCAGAAAAACGGCGATCATTGCAAAAAGGATTATGTCGGCAAACTGTGAGGCATTGCCCATTTTCTTTTCCGCGCCTTGCACACCGTCGGTGGACCCGACGACCCTTCACGGGCGGCGTGAGATCCCTGTTTTAGATAAGCTGTTGCCCGATAAAGAGCAAGCATGCCCTTGCACGGGGTTCATGACCCTCACGCGCCGGGCGGGCTTGTACCGGCCGGCCCATGAGTCAAATCAAG
>JBKACM010000411.1:0-1779 GCA_046269335.1 Alphaproteobacteria bacterium
TGACCTTGAGCGCGGGCGGGATGAGGAGGAGGTTTGCGTTCCTCGCCCCGAACCCATAGACCACCTGCTGCTGGAGGTCCCGGAAGTTGTCGTAAGTGAATTGCGCCGCCGCCATGTTCCGGTAGCAGGTGGCCGGGGGCGGAGTCAAGACGCCGTTGATGTAGGTGCCGTACCGCATGAAGTTGACGATCCCGCGCATGGTGCGGACGATGTTGGCCCCGCCGATGGTGGGCACGCCGCCCACGAAGTTGAAGTCGGAGCCCACGATCGCGGCCTCGAGGTCCCGGAGGGCCTCAGTCATCCGCTTCAACACTTCATAGGCCCACTCGTCCTTCTTCTCGTGCAGGAGGTAGGGCATCATGGCCTCGCGGGTGCCGGTGATCCCCAGGGAGTAGTTGAAGATGTGGGTGATGTTGTAGGGCCGGTCCATGGCCGTCTTCTGCGGCGAGGGGGCGAGGTCGCCTTCGAGGGAGACTTCGCCCATCAGGGTGATGTCGGTGCCGGAGGCGTGGGCCAGGGCGATGGTGGCGCCATAGCCGCGCTCGACGGTGATGGTGTTGGCGGCCTCATCGATCCACTGCACCAGCCACAGTTCGTTGTTGGGCAGGGCTCCCACCGATATTTGCTCCCCGATCTGGAAGATCGAGGCATCGGTGACCGGGATCACGGTCTGGCCCGGAGCCACGGCGCCGGGCAGGGTGGTGCCGTCGGGGATTAATTCGTCCTCCAGCCATTCATGCCGGACGTTGGTCGCGGGTTTGGGACCGATGCCCAGGGCATTTAATAGCGGGGTTTCGGTCGGCGAGAGAATCTCGACCAGAGGAGACACGTCTTCCGCGTGCTCGCCTCCGGGCTGGGCCGTGTCGTAAGCCGCCTTGCCCGGCCAGCCCTGATTGAGCACGATGCCCAGGGCGAAGAGGAAGGGCAGCCCGGCAACGCCGGTGTCCTCCAGGAAGAAGATGCCCATCAGGGCGATGAGCAGGACCAGGATCAGGTTCCATAATTTCACGTTCTTCATGATTTGACTCCTTAGGGGATTAGAGTTTGATCCCCGCTTTCCGAAATTCCGAGAGGCCCTGGGCGAGTTGCAACTGCGCCGCCGGGTCTCCACTTGAGGCCGCTTTTTTCAGTTTGTCGTACTCCTCCTGCGTCGCGCCTTTCGGGTTCGGGTCCGAGGAGGGAGGCGCCCCACCGCCCGGAGGAGGAAGGCTCACCTTCATTAAATAGGGGGCGTCCTTGAGCAGAGCGGCCACGGCGTCGGCCGCTCCCTCGACCGTTCCTTTGTCCAAATCGACCTTGAGGCTGTCCATGGCCACGAGCTTGGCGGCCCGAACCGGATCGATCGCGCCTTTTTTGGCCAGTTCTCCGATCAGGGCGGATTCGACGATGGTCTGCCGGAGCCGCTCTTCCAGCTTCACGGCCTTCTCGGTCGCGCTCGCCGCGGCCTTCACCGGATCGTCATCGTCCTTGACGAGACCCAGGGCCTTGCCAAGGTTCTTCTTTAAGGACTCCTGCTCCGCCTTGAGTTCGGCGATGGTCTTTTCCAGGCCCTGTCGTTTGTGGCGCTCTTTGATGGCCTCTTCCCGCGCCTCCTTGGTTTTGGGATCGTCCGCCGGTTCTCCGGTCTTGGGATCCGGGGTTGGGGGTTTCTGATCCGGCTTCTGGCCGCCATCGGCCGCCGGGTCTCCCTGCGGGTTGCCTGCCGAATCGCTCGGCTTGGGGTCCAATAACCGTCTCAGCCACCAATTAATCATCTCGAAACCTCCGTTTGTTTCCCTC
>JBKACM010000412.1:0-1769 GCA_046269335.1 Alphaproteobacteria bacterium
GTACTAGTAATGGTATTAGTTGGTGTTTTTGTTGGGGTTAAAGTATTTGTAGGTGTTTTTGTTGGTGTATTAGTTGGTGTGCTTGTTAATGTTCTTGTTGGTGTAACAGTTTTTGTTGGTGTGGTTGTAGGTGTTTTTGTTGGCGTTTGGGTTGCGGTGTTAGTTGGTGTTGGTGTCGGTGTTGCGGTACTATCGGTACAAATAATTAAACTAAAACTTGTTATAGAACCACCACCACCTGGTGAGAAATCCTCAATATACAATTTCCAAACACCATTAGTTTGAGGTGGTTGGTAACCATCAAACACAGTGAATTCAGGTGAATTACCTGTAGTAAACTGAGGTAATGGACACGGAGGATTAAATAACATTGTATTACCAACAATTGAATTGTTTTTATAGAATCCACTTGAGAAACCATCCCATTCAGTAGGACCATAACTTGTTAAAGATACATTAATATTATTGGCATCATTAATACTCCCAATTCTACCTGCGATAAATGTATAGTTAGTATTATTAGGGTCTAATAAAACCATCCCAACGTCACCTGCATCAATTATCGTGTAACCATTAATTAGGAATTTAACATCGGTTATTGGTGTGTTAATACCTGACACTGTAAATGTGACAGGGTAAACTGATGCTTGGTTATTATCATTAATTATAATATTTGTTTGGTCTGAATTAAATGTATAACAATTTTGATTTGGGGTTGGTGTTTGTGTTGGCGTAGGTGTTTTTGTTGGTGTTTTTGTGTTTGTTGGTGTTTTTGTGTTTGTTGCGGTGTTAGTTGGTGTTTTTGTGTTTGTTGCGGTATTAGTTGGTGTTTTTGTTATTGTGTTAGTTGGTGTTGATGTTTGGGTTGGTGTTTGAGTCGGTGTTGGTGTTGGAGGTATATTAAAGTGAGTATTTAAACAACTTGGTATTTGAGATGCACCATATACTGAATATCCAGTACTACCTGTTAAAGTTATTACGTATGGGTAATCTTTATTAATGTGGAAAACATTATTAATGTTATTCCCGTCCATAATATAAATCTGATTATTATCTTCAAAAATACCCCATGGAGAACTAATTGTTGGTGTTATTAAAATATCAACCTCAACTGCACCTGTGATATAATCATATTGTGTGATATAACTACCACCTGAACCATTATTAGTTATTAAAACTTTATTTGTTGTTGTTAATAAAATATCACCAGCAACTGACCTACCTGATATCATACTAAACTTAAACGTTGAAACCGCAGGTGATGATGTTATGTCTAAAGTAACTACCGAATCAGGTAATGTTGTTGAATTAACCGCAATTAAAGTTGTGTTATTAATCGCTCCTAATCCAGGACCTATATTGTGTGGTAATGTTATTGTTCTATTTAATGTTGCACTAAATGGTGATAAGGTAATATCCCATTCTGTTAACGTGGTACCACCACCTAACCATAATTTATTGGTTGTATGTGCGATATCGTTGGCGGAATATGAACTTGGAACATTTAATGGTGTTGTTATATTAGTTAATACGTCATAATAGAACACATAAGGGACAATAGGTGAATTAAATAATACAGAACAATTAGGTACTATTGGTGCGGATGTTGGGGTTATTGTTTGCGTTGGTGTTTGTGTTATTGTTTGCGTTGGTGTTTTTGTTGGTGTTGGTGTAGGGAAACCAAATGGTGTTTTTGTTGGGGTTAGTGTTCGTGTTGGAGTGTTAGTCGGTGTTTGTGTTTTTGTTGGGGTTTTAGTTGGCGTGTTAGT
>JBKACM010000413.1:0-1730 GCA_046269335.1 Alphaproteobacteria bacterium
AATACATCGGCAATCGTGATCATGCGGGCCCCTACCGACATCTGGTCTCTGGTCAGCCGACGGGGATAGCCGGTCCCGTTCACGGCCTCATGATGTGCCCCGGCATATTCTGGGATTTTGACCAGGGATCTGGGCCAGGGCAGGCGGGTCAACATCTGGATCGTCTGAATCACGTGCTCGTTGATCTTGAAGCGTTCCTCCGCCGTCAGGGTACCCTGGGCAATGGAGAGGTTGTACATCTCGCCGTGGTTGTAGAGATGTTGCGGCACATTGATCTTGAATCCATGTGGATTGTCCCCGAAGGGATTGGGGTTTCCGCGGGGAACGATGTGCTCGGGGCGGTCCGCCAGCAGCGTCTCTTCCGCCGGAGGCGGGCGGTGGCCGTTGGGGCGGAGCATCTTCTCGCTCTCCGACAGACCAGCCTCGTCGTCGAAATACCGTATCCATCGCTGGGCGGCGATTTCCGACAGACGGACCTTCCGCTGATCGATCATGCGCTCGGTGCCCAGATTGCATTCGGCGACGAAGGCGAAATCTTCCTGCAATTGCTGCTGGCGCGTTTCCTTCTCCTCCCCCAGCAACGACGGATCTTTTTGGCCCAGGACCCGTTCGCGCCAGTAATCGATCTCCGCATCCCGCCACAACACCTCGAAACGGGTGCGGATTTCATGGATCCGGTTGTAGATGGTCTCCAGCTTGACGGCTTTGTCGACGACATACTCCGGCGTGGTGACCTTGCCGCAGTCATGAAGCAGGGCTCCGATGCGGAATTCGCGCCACTCGTCGTCCGTGTTGATGGAGAAGTCCGCGAACGGTCCTTCAGTACGGGCATTCGCAGCCTCCGCCAGCAGTTTCGCCAGTTCAGGTACCCGGGCGCAGTGCCCTCCGGTATAGGGAGACTTCGCGTCGATGGCCGAGGCGATGAGCTGGACGAACGAATCCAGAAGAATGCGCTGCGCCTCCTGTAGGGTCTGATTGTCGATGGCCACGGCCGCTTGCGCGGCCAGGGTTTCCACGAAGGCCTGGATCTCGTCCGAAAATGCGATCGTCTCTCCGGTCGTGGGATCAATGGCGTTGATAAGCTGCATCGCCCCGATCACTTCGCCGTGCAAAGGGATCAGAGGCACGGTGAGGAAGGACTGGGAACGGTACTTCATCGAATCGTCAAAACGCCGGGTCCCGGAAAAGTCGAATTCGGCGCTTTCATAGACGTCGGGAATATTGAGGGAGTGTCGATCCAGAACGGCGACGGAAACGACGTTTTTCCGATTGGGCTGACCGGTTTCCGCATCCCGCAGCCGCACGGGAGGAAAGGATGGGGGGCGTCCGCTCGTACCGCCCAGGTGAATGTTCAGGCTGCGATTGCGCACGATTCTGAATTCACACCCGCCCGCATCGCTTACGGCATAGAAGGTGCCGCCGTCGGCCCCGGAAATCTCCATGGCCGTGTCCAGGATCGATTGCAGCAGAATGTCCTGGTTGCGTTCGCCGACCATGGCGATACCCAGCCGGATCAGCCGCTCCAGTTTGACCCTTTCCCGGGACAACTCGGCGGTACGGGACCGGACCTGACTTTCCACCGCTTCGTGGGAGGTTCGCAATTCCGCATTCTGCCGTTCAAGCCGGGCCCGTTGTTCGCTCTCCATCTGCCGGGCCGTCGTTCGCACCGCCTCGGCATGCCCCTGGGCACTGTCAACGACACGCTGGACCCTGCGCAGGACCACGTACAG
>JBKACM010000414.1:0-1727 GCA_046269335.1 Alphaproteobacteria bacterium
GTCTCCAGGCGATGACACAGGCCTATGCGTCCCTGGGCGAGAAGAAGGCCAGGGTGATTCCGATATTCATCACCATCGATCCGGAAAGGGATACCCCGGAGCGCCTGAAATCCTATGTGGCGGCCTTCGACGATCACCTTGTCGGTCTTGGTGGTGGCAAGGAGCAGGTGGCGGCGGCTGTCAAGGCCTATCGGGTTTATGCCGCCCGGGTGGAAGGGGAAAACGGGGCTCCGTATCTCATGGACCATACCTCGATCACCTATCTGATGGGACCGGACGGGAAATACGTTACCCACTTCGGCCATGGTACCGCGTCCGAGATCATGGTCGAGAAGCTTCGGAAGCTTCTGTGATCCCGGCATCCGGAAGTCCGCATGGGCTGATTGTCGCAGCACCGTCCTCCGGCAGTGGCAAGACCGTCTTCACTCTGGGTCTGTTGCGTCATCTGGCCCGGTCGGGGATCGCGGTGGCCTCGGCCAAGGTCGGGCCGGACTACCTCGATCCGGCGTTTCACGAGGCCGCCACCGGTCAAGTCTGCCTCAACCTCGACACCTGGGCCATGCGCGGGCGGACCGTTACCGCCGGGGTTCACCATCTCAGCCGGATGGCACCCCTGGTGGTTGCCGAGGGGGTGATGGGGCTGTTCGACGGCGCCGTGGGGGTGGCGGAAACAATAGCCGACGGTTCCACCGCTTCCCTGGCCCGTGTTACCGGCTGGCCGGTGGTGCTGGTGGTGGACGTGCGGGGGCAGGCCGCTTCCGCCGCCGCGGTGGTGCGGGGGTTTGCGACCCATTCCACCGGCGTGGTCATTGCCGGCGTGGTATTCAATCGGGTCGGTGGCCCGCGCCACGAAGCCGTTCTGCGCCAGGCCTGTGCCGCCCATAGCCCTGAATTGCCGATTCTGGGTTGTTTGCCGGCGGGGGGAGAATTGGCCTTGCCGTCCCGGCATCTTGGGCTGGTTCAGGCCCGGGAGCATCCGGCTCTGGAACGTTTTCTGGACACTGCCGCCGAAACGATCGCCACCCACGTGGATATCCCGACTCTGCTGGCGCTGACACGGCAAACAAGGGAGGGTGGGGAGGATGGTAGCGGCGAACACACCCTCCAGCCACTGCCGCCGCTCGGGCAGCGGATCGCCGTGGCTCGGGACGACGCCTTCGCCTTTTCCTATCCCGCCGTGCTGGAGGGATGGCGCGCCCAGGGGGCGGCCGTGACCCTGTTCTCGCCGCTTGCGGGCCAGCCCCCCCCCTCCGAGTCTGACGCGGTGTATCTGCCCGGCGGCTATCCCGAACTGCATGCCGGGCGTCTGGCCGGCAACGAGGATTTCCTGAGGGGTCTGCGCGCCGCCGCCGCACGGGGAGCGGCCGTGTACGGCGAGTGTGGCGGCTACATGGTCCTGGGGCGTGCCCTGATCGATGCCGAGGGGGTCCGCCATGCCCTGGCTGGACTACTGCCGGTGGTCACGAGTTTTTCCAATCGCAGGTTGCATCTTGGCTATCGCGATGCCGTGGTAACGACGTCGGGACCCCTGGGAGTAGCCGGAACCCGATATCGGGGCCACGAGTTTCACTACGCCACTCTGGTGGCCGAGGAAACGGAAACGGGCTCCCCCCTTTTCGCCATCACCGACGCCATGGGAACGTCCCTGGGTCGGATCGGTCATGTCGCGGGTTCGGTCGTGTTTCTCCAATTTTTCACAGAAATTTCACAGAAAAAATATCTTCAAA
>JBKACM010000415.1:0-1724 GCA_046269335.1 Alphaproteobacteria bacterium
AAATCAGGGGTAATCGGGTTCACTCGATTGCCCTGGGGAGGGGGCGACGATGCGGACGTGGTGGCAGGGGGCCGTACTGTACCAGATTTATCCCCGCAGCTTTGCCGACACCAATGGGGATGGTGTCGGCGATCTTCCTGGAATCACGGAGAAACTCGATTACGTGGCGGCGCTCGGGGTGGACGGCATCTGGTTGTCGCCGTTCTTCGCCTCGCCCATGAAGGATTTCGGCTATGACGTCTCCGACTACCGGGAGGTGGCTCCGGTGTTCGGCACCCTGGACGACTTTCGCCATCTGCTGGAGCGGGCCCACGGCCTTGGTCTGAAGGTGGTGATCGATCAGGTGTATTCCCATTCCTCCGACCGCCACCCGTGGTTCGAGGAAAGCCGCTCCAGCCGCGACAATCCCAAGGCCGACTGGTACGTGTGGGCCGATCCCAAGCCGGATGGGATGCCGCCCAACAACTGGCTGTCCATCTTCGGCGGCGTGGCCTGGACCTGGGAGCCGCGTCGGGGCCAGTACTATCTGCACAATTTCCTGAAGGAGCAGCCGGATCTGAACCTGCACACGCCGGCGGTGCAGGAAGCCATTCTGGACGTGGCGGCCTTCTGGATGGATCTGGGCGTCGATGGCTTTCGGCTCGACGTAGCCAACCTGTACATGCATGACCCGCTGCTGCGGGACAACCCGCCCCGCCACAATCCCAGGCCGAAGAAGGCCTACCACCTGCAACAGCCGTTCTACAACCGCTCGCGGCCGGAGAACATGGCGTTCATCGCCCGGCTGCGGGCTCTGATGGACCGCTATCCGGAGCGGATGACGGTGGCGGAGATTGCCAGCGACACCCCCATCCAGACCATGGTGGCGTACACCGCGGGTCCCGATCGTCTGCACACCGCCTACAGTTTCGTATTCCTGGCCGAACCCTATTCCGCCGGCCACTTTCGCCGGTCGGTGGAGGCCATGGAGGCGGCCTCGGAGCAGGCGTGGCCATCGTGGGCGTTCAGCAACCACGACGTGGTCCGTGTCGTCAGTCGCTGGGGGGGAGGGCAGACCTCGCCGGCGCAGGCCAGGATGCTGATGGCCCTGCTGGTGTCGCTACGTGGTACGGTGTTTCTGTATCAGGGCGAGGAGTTGGGGTTGCCGGAGGCGGACATTCCCTTCGAGCGGCTCCAGGACCCGGAGGGGATCACCTTCTGGCCGTTGCACAAGGGCCGGGACGGCTGCCGTACGCCGATGCCGTGGCGTGACCAGGCTCCCAACGGCGGTTTTTCCACCGGTGAACCCTGGTTGCCGGTGGCTCCGGCGCATCTGCCTCTGGCCGTGGAACGACAGGAGGCGGATCCGGAGTCCACCCTGTCCTTTACCCGTCGGTTGCTGCACTGGCGGCAGGAGCAGGGGGTGCTGGTGAAGGGTACGATCCGGTTTCTGGATCTGCCGGAACCGGTGCTGGGGTTCCTGCGTGAGGGGGAGGGGGGGCGGATGTTGTGCCTGTTCAATCTGGGCGGCGGGTCGGCGACGGTCGATCTACCGATTCCAGAGGGGATCACTCCAGTCCGGATTTCCGGATTGGCGGCGGAGGTCAGCGGAACCAGGGTCCATCTGCCTGCGTTCGGCGGCCTGTTCGCCACGATTCCGTAAGATTATGTTATACCAGACCGAGATGAGCTTGACTCATCACGGTCTGGGAATGGCGCATTGAGCGCCCGCGCGATCGTTCGCG
>JBKACM010000416.1:0-1715 GCA_046269335.1 Alphaproteobacteria bacterium
GTGAGGATCCTGGCATGAGTAAGAAGCGGTGGTTGTCCCTGATTACAGGAACGATTTTTTTGGGCGCTACGGGGTTAGGGTATGCGCTCGTCCCATTCTGGGAAAATGTCAAGCAAGGCGAGGAGTGGACTCGCGCGTTGGCAACTCTCAAGGGCGAGCTTGCCACTGGGAGCTGGTACTTCAATGACGCTGAGTATAGGCGCGCAACGACCGAGTTCTCCGTTCGGATGCAGTTGATTGCCGTTCAAGATAGAATTGGCACAAAGGATCGCATCCAAAGCGGGAAAGAAATAATTGATATGATGACTGATACAATAAGACTCCGCGATGTATACAGCAATCGCGAATGCCAGCAGATGCGGTGCCAGGATAATACCTGCTATAATTATTTGCGATGGGGCGCGGTTTTCACAGGAAGGAAAATAGATGAGGATTCACTTTGCCAGGGCGTAATAAAGGAAATTATTTCCAAGCATGGTCTCAATTACGGAAGCGATCCCTATGGGAACTGGTTGTATGAAGCGGAGGCAATCCCGCAGATGTCACAACGCCTAGCGTCTGCCATCAATTATCGGCTCGGCGTGGAGCGTGTGTTTCAAGAGGAATCGGTGTTCGTGAGTTGGTTTCGCTCCAAGTTTCCCGGGTCTCCCCCCTGATGACGCTGGCCTATCGTTTTGTCACGAACCAGGCTCCGCTCCGGCGACTTCGCATTTTCAGGCAATCTTTTTCGCTGCGTCACTACCCGAAAAGTGTGGGAGGCTCGATGTCAGGCGGGCGTCAGGGCGTAAGCAACCTGACCCGCAGGGGATCGCCGACCCGGTTCCGGCGACGGTGAGACCATCCAGATCGACCCCGCACCGGGCATCGCCGAGCGCCGCCCGACAGTCGGCCGAGATGTACTCGCCGATGTTGGTGGCGAGCGCCTGCGCCAGGCCCCGGATCTCGGCGGTGGCGATGGAGCGCTTCAGCTTCACCTCGCCCAGGTGGCCCTTGCTCACCACGACGCCTCCATCCGTGGGCGCCGTCCAGTTCACCAGCATCACCTCGACGATTGCGTGGTCATAAAGGCCGGCGCGGAGGTCGGCTTCGGTGATGCCGTCGTCATCCAGCACCACGTCCACGTCCATGTTGTCCACGGCGAGGCTGGCCGAGGTGGCGACGGCCGAGGGCGTGTAGCCGCTGGCCGCACGATAGGTCACTCCGGCGACCGACAGATCCCGGTCGTGATCGGTGAAGCCCATGACCACGCCGTCTGCCCGGGTGAGCCGCCAGCAGGTGCAGAGCGTCGTCACCTCGCCGTTCAGGTGGGCGGCAAGCGATGAACTGGATGACTTCATGGGAGGTCTCCGAAGGAGAGTTCCGATGCTCTGTTCCTGAACAAATTCAACGGATCAATGTTCGCGTCGTGCTGATCCTCGACTTGGCTGTCGGCGCTCGCAGCGCGGTGATCGTCCCATCGGGAGGGGCTGGTTCCCTCCCCGGACGGGACGATCACCATGAAGACACTGCTTACTCTCGCGGTGCTGATCGGGCTCAGCGGGCCGGCCCTGGCCCAGACCACTCCGGTCGCCGCCGACCACCGCGCCATCGCGGAACAAGTCGCCGATCCCGGTCACAGAGCAATCATCAGAAACGTCGGTAATTGCTCACCTGGGGTTTGGCGCGAGGGGCATCGGACATGCTGGTGTTCAGCCGGGCGGCTTTGAAAATTGGCC
>JBKACM010000417.1:0-1698 GCA_046269335.1 Alphaproteobacteria bacterium
AGCGAGGGTCAAGATGCTGTCAGGTGGGCACGCCCGGTTTGTTTCCTTTGCGTTTTGCCGAGCTGACATACTGCTGGCCATATTTTTCTTGTTGTTGGTTTGAATGGTAGTTTGCCTTCTTCTATGAGGTGTCTTTTTCTTATTAGTTGTTGTAGTTTGTTTTGTAGTTGTTGTATTTCGTCTGGTAGGATTCTTTTTTGTTGGTGTGCTTGTTGTTGTCTGAGGAGTTCTGCTGATTTTTGCTCCCGTTCCGGACACGGGCGGAGGCATGAGGATTGATCCCGGGTTCCACAGTGCGTGATCGACTGGCCGCCGTCGTCTTCGGCATCCTGGTGGTGTCCCTGTCCGCCGCGATGCCGGCCTGGCGCTGGATCGGAAAGCCGCCTCCGGTGGAGGAGCGGTACGCAACCACCGCCGACGATTTCGCACAGCGGGTTGCGGCCATGACCGCAGCCCACGCCACCGGCGAGATGGATGACGAGGTCCCTGTCGTTCGTCCTCCCGCCGGCGACATCTACCTGCTGGCGCGACGGTTCGGATTCTCCCCGGTGCTCGAACTGGAAGTCGGCAAGCACTACCGTCTGCACGTCGCCACCATCGATGTTCTGCACGGGCTGAACCTTCCCCTCGGCGGAACCGATCTTCTGCTGCTTCCGGGACAGGCCGTGGTCCTTCCCCTGACCCCGACACGGGAGGGCTACCATGCCGTCCAGTGCAGCGAGTACTGCGGACTGAGGCACAGCCGCATGAAATCGCACCTTCGCGTCGTCGCACCCGGTGCGGACGGAAAGCGGAAGTAGTTTCGACCAGAAACATGCCGAGGGACCAGACCGGCCTCATCATCGCGGCGTTCAAGCTTCTTCACTGACCGCTGAAGACTCTCCGGGGGTGGGTGCCGCGCGGACAATACGATTGGCAGGATCTCCCCGTGCATGTTAGCGTGTCTGCCGTTCGCACCGGGGCGGTGGCAGTGGCCGGGGCGTCCCATACCGTGGTGGTGGAGCAGCGATGATCGAGAACGAGCCATCTTCGGCCCAGCCGGAATCGGCCTCACCGGTCGGCCCGACGGCAGACCGGGAGGACGAGGGGATACCCCTGGCACCGGACGATGCAAAGGCGCGGATTTCCTGGCCCGATCTCCTTGCCGCTTCGCCCTGGACCGCCGCCCGCGGCGAGAGCACCGAGGTGCCGCCCCGGCGTCGGCGCCAGCTCCAGGCAACCCTGCTGACCCCGGAGGTCAACGAGTCCAATCCCTGGCAGAGCGCTGCCTCGCCGCCGCCTCCTTCCCTGCCGCGCCGATTGGATGCGGCCGAGGTGGACAGACGGCTGTCCCAGGCCCGGGATGCCGAGCAGCGACTGACGGTCGCGACGTCGCGTCTTGCCGAGGCCGAAGCGAAGCTCGCCGGGGTCGAAGCCAGCCTCGCCGCCCGTAGCGCGGCGGCATTCCCCTCCGCCGGGGGGCTGGAAACCGACTCCCGGAGTCTGGCTGCTGCCGCCGAACTGGAGCGGCTCCAGACCGCCCTGGCCCAGACACGCCGGGAGGCCGATGCCCTGGCTGCTTCCCGTCAGACGGCTCAGGCCGAGGAGCGCGAACTCATTGGCCGCGTGGCCGCCCTGATCGCCCAGCGCGATGCCCTGGAGGCCGTGATTTCCACCCTTCAGGACCGGGTCGGAGAGCTTTCCGCCGGTGGCACGACC
>JBKACM010000418.1:0-1690 GCA_046269335.1 Alphaproteobacteria bacterium
CCGGCGTCGCCCCGGCGAAGCAGCGCGGTGCCTGGGTCGGCACATAGGTGCTCTGCTGGATGTTGTTCAGAATGGCGTCCAGGTTCACCACTGGTGCCGGTGGCGGGGGCGTGACGACAAGCGGATTGTAGCTCCAGCTCTCCGTGTCGGCCGGCGGTGTCCAGGGGGCGGGCGGCGTGATCGGCGGCAGGTCCGGCACACTGTAGGAAATAACCGGAGGGGCCATGTATTCCGATAGCGTGCTGCCTCCGAACAGGTCGCCGGGTTGGGTCGTGTTGGGGGTGAAGGTGACGGTATCCGGCGCTGGTTGCTGGTTGCCACCAAATGCCGCATTGAGCGTCAGCAGAAGATCGGCGGCCGAATGGCTGCCAGGACCATTGCCGATGTTGAGGAGATCGATTTCCGGAAGAGGTGTATCGGAGTTGGACGGCGGGATATAGCTCGGCTCGGCGGTCTTGATGAAATCGAACCACGTGGAGGCACCGGCGATTATTGCACTGCTTGACGGCAGATTGTTGGCGATAATGTTTTCCAGATACTCCGGAGAATAGGACGCGTCCCCACTCCGGTCTCTGGCATAGGCGACGGTGAGTTCGGCCGCGGCGGCCGTCGCCACCTTGAGGGCACCATCCACCGTCAGGGTGGTCAGGTTGTCGCTGACCTGCTGTCGGGTCATGCCCTGGTACAGGGAACCGTGGCTGCCGTCCCCCCGTTCGGCCGCCGTCAGCGTGCCACCGTCCCACCGCTCCCCGAAATACGCAAAGGCCGCCCCGCCCCAGGCGGTCACGGGGAGGTGGAGGTCATCGTAGCCCTCGTAGTGGTAGTTCTCAATTTGCGCTTGGACAGGCCAAACTCCGCCTCCTTTCTGCATAATGTCGTTGTCTCGCGAGGCAAGGCTCACCATCAACTCGGCCTGGGTCGCCGCCGTGACCCCGGAACCGCCGATGTCCTTGAGCACATCGATCGCCACCTGTCCCTCGAAGCCGGTGTTGGTGATGACGCCAAGTGCCAGCTTGGGATAGCCGCGTCCCCAATCGACCTGGGTCGCGTAGTATTGGGTCAACGCCGCCTTCACGCCGTCGAGGTCGCCACGGTTTTTTGCCGCGTTGGCTGCGCTGATGAAGCCCTTGAGGGTGTTGAGCTGGTCCTGGTTGAACTGGTTGGGTGCGGTCATTGGATCACCTCTAGGGCTGGGCCGTTGGTACGGAATCGGTTAAGAAAGGCGATGAGATTCTGCTCAATCTCTTGAGCGTGTTCCAGATACGTCCGCGAATACGAATAATGAATATACAGATCATGACCTACGAGAACGTCTCTTTCGCAATCAGGGCTAGCAGGATGTCCATCAACTACATGAACCGTGCGGCACTCTACAAAAAAAACAGGCTTTTCTTCTGTTCCAGAGTAAAAAACATCCCATTTGCTCCACGATATGACAAATCTTTTAAATCCATATTGTCTATATACGTAATCGCCACGAATTCTATTATCGTAGAACACATCAAATAATTTTTTCCCTGTGTTCATGTGACTCCTGTAGTCGAATGAAATAAAAATCTTTCTATTCCACCCAGGCTTCCTGAATTCGCCTATATTTTCTGGTGTCGTTGGCTCAAAATCCGGCAACAACGCAACGATGGCGAAGTTCATACCGTCCGGGGCCATGCCGTTGTGACCGGGCAGTCGCCAG
>JBKACM010000419.1:0-1682 GCA_046269335.1 Alphaproteobacteria bacterium
GGCCTTAGTTAAAATATACAAGTCTACAATATTGTTTGGACTTGGGTCGATGCGACGATTGTTTGGACTGCTGCGGTGCCTATCTCATGGTGGACATGGCCCACTTCGCCGGACTTGTGGCCGGTGGGGTGCATCCCTCGCCTTTGCCTCATGCCCACGTGGTGACCACTACCACCCACAAGACCTTGCGTGGACCCCGTGGCGGCATGATCCTCTCCAACGATCCGGAAATCGGCAAGAAGATCAACTCCGCCATCTTTCCGGGACTCCAGGGCGGGCCGCTGATGCATGTCATCGCCGCGAAGGCGGTGGCGCTCGGCGAGGCTCTGACCCCGGAATTCAGGGAGTATGCCCGTCAGGTCAAGGAGAACGCGGCGGTGCTGGCCGATACCCTTCGCTCGAAGGGACTCGATATCGTTTCCGGCGGTACCGACACTCACCTCATGCTGGTGGACCTGCGGCCGAAGAAGCTGACCGGAGCCGTAGCCGAGAAGAGCCTGGAGCGGGCAGGCATCACCTGCAACAAGAACGGCATTCCCTTTGATCCCGAGAAGCCTACCGTGACTTCGGGGGTACGTCTGGGTTCGCCGGCTGCGACCACCCGGGGGTTCGGGGTCGCCGAATTCCGTCAACTCGGCGAGATGATCGGCGAGGTTCTGGATGGTCTTGCCGCAAACGGGGATGGTAACGGCGCCCTGGAGCAGCGGGTTCGCTCCCGGGTGGGTGAGCTTTGCCGGCGCTTCCCGATCTATGGCGGCGGTGCGAGGCTTTGACGAAATGGCCTGGGGGTCGGATGACGTCTGACCTCAGTATGAAAAGGGAGACTTCAAGACAATGCGTTGTCCGTTCTGCGGCCATGATGACACTCAGGTCAAGGACTCGCGTCCGACCGATGACAATGCCGCCATCCGCCGCCGTCGGTACTGCCCGTCCTGCGGTTCCCGCTTCACTACGTTCGAGAGGGTGCAGCTCCGGGAACTGACGGTCATCAAGAAAAGCGGTCATCGCAGCCCGTTCGATCGGGAAAAGCTGGCCCGTTCCATCCGGATCGCCGTGCGCAAGCGGCCGGTGGAGGAGGAGCGGATCGAGCGCATCATCAATGGCATCCAGAGGCGTCTGGAGAGTTCCGGGGATACCGATATTCCCTCCCAGACGATCGGCGAGATGGTCATGGACGCACTGCGGGGACTGGATCAGGTCGCCTACGTGCGGTTCGCCTCCGTATACAAGAATTTCCGCGAGGCCAAGGACTTCGAGGCCTTTGTGGAGACCCTTGGCGGCGAGGCCCGGGAATAGCGATACGGTGGAAATTTCGATCCGTGACCGGAATGATGCCGCCCACATGCGGTCCGCGTTGGGGTTGGCGCGCCGCGGCCTGGGGAGCGTGTGGCCAAACCCGGCGGTGGGGTGTGTGATCGTGCGCGAGGATGGCGGTTGTGGCGGTTGCGACGGTGGTGTGGTCGTCGGTCGGGGCTGGACACAGCCTGGCGGCAGGCCTCATGCCGAGACCGAGGCACTGGGCCGCGCCGGTGCCCGGGCCAGGGGAGCCACCGCCTACGTCACCCTGGAGCCGTGCAGCCATCATGGCAAGACGCCGCCGTGCGCCGATGCCCTGCTCGGTGCCGGGATTGGGCGCAGGCAGGTCATTTAAAGCGATCGTGGTTCTAATTTGCTCCCAGTTG
>JBKACM010000420.1:0-1672 GCA_046269335.1 Alphaproteobacteria bacterium
GCAGTTGGAGATGCACACCAGAGCGTCGGCGCAGTGGGCATTGACCATGTACTCCACGGCGTCGGCGATGATTTCCCGCGACGGCAGGCTATAGAGCATACCGCCGTGCCCCATGGCGATTCCATCATCCACCGCAATGGTGTTGAACTCCCGCCCCACGCCGCCGGCCCGCGCGATCTCCTGGGCCACCAGTTGCCCCAGGTCCTTGAGATGAACGTGTCCCGGCACGAACTGGGTGAAGGAGTTGGCGATGGCGATGATGGGCTTGCCGAAATCGGCATCGGTCATGCCGGTGGCGCGCCAAAGCCCGCGCGCCCCCGCCATCTTGCGTCCATGGGTGGAGGTACGGGAACGATACTCGGGCATGTTCTACTCCGTCGTGGTGCCGCGCGGCAGAAACGGCACTTTCGGAAAAAAAACCGGAAGTCCTCACACGGCAGGAAGGCCCGGCAGGACCTCGCAGTCACCGACGCCGAAAGCCGCCCTCATACTAGGCCAAGCGCGCACCGCTGGCAAATTCTTGATCAAGATCCTGGCAGGCGCTAGTCTCGGGCCGTCCGAACAATCTCCCGCGCGGAGCACCTGGCATGACCCTCCGAGACGGCTTCGTCGGCAGCATCGGCGACACTCCCCTGATTCGTCTGGACTGGGCCTCGCGTCAGGTAGGCGGCAACATCCTTGGCAAGGCGGAGTTTCTCAATCCCGGGGGGTCGGTGAAGGATCGTGCCGCCCACTTCCTGATCGCCGACGCCGAACGGCGGGGGGTATTGAAACCCGGCGGCACCGTCGTCGAGGGCACCGCCGGCAATACCGGAATCGGTCTGACCCTGGTGGGCAATGCACGCGGGTACAGGACCGTCATCGTCATGCCGGAGACCCAGAGCCAGGAGAAAAAGGACCTGCTGCGGCTGTGTGGTGCCGATTTGCGGCTGGTTCCAGCCGTCCCCTACAGAGACCCCGGCAACTATGTCCATTACTCCGAACGGCTGGCGACGGAAATCGGCGGATTCTGGGCCAATCAGTTCGACAACGTCGCCAACCGGGAAGGTCATCGCCTGACCACCGGGCCGGAGATTCTGCGGCAGACGGAGGGACGGATCGATGCCTTCACCGCTTCCGTCGGTACTGGCGGCACCCTGGCCGGCGTGGCCATGGCTCTGAAGGCGCACGATCCGAACATACGGGTAGTCCTCGCCGATCCCATGGGCTCGGCCCTTTACGGCTATTACACCAATGGTGAGCTCAAGGCCGAGGGCTCGTCCATCACCGAAGGAATCGGACAGGGCCGCATCACCCGAAATCTGGAAGACGCCCCCATCGACGGGGCCGTTCAGATCACCGACCAGGAGTGCCTGGAGGTTCTCTTCAACCTGGTCCAACACGAGGGGCTGGTCCTGGGAGGGTCGTCCGGCATCAACGTCGCGGCGGCAATGAGACTGGCCCGTGCCATCGGCCCCGGAGCCACCGTGGTCACCATTCTGTGCGACGGCGGAGCCCGGTATCAGAGCAAGCTGTACAGCCCTGAGTTTCTGAAGTCCAAAAACCTGCCCGTGCCCGGCTGGATGGGCTGAGAGCGCTTCGTTGCTCCTTTTTGGAGGGGGTTGTCATACCAGTGAGCCGATGAGATGACTCATCGGCTCACTGGTAAAGCCCGCGCGGCGCTTGAGCGTAC
>JBKACM010000041.1:0-14416 GCA_046269335.1 Alphaproteobacteria bacterium
GACGGGGGTGCTGATCAAAGCACTGGCAGAGGGGTTCATGGACAGGGTTGCCATTGTAGTGTTGCTGGGCATATTGGCCCTCGTTCTTCCGTCGAACGTCTTGGAAATCCGCGGACTTACGGATTGAGAATCTTGGGCACGCGGTACTGGCGCAGGCGGAAGGCATCGGGCATGCCCGATCCCAGTAGCGGACGCAGGTACAGCCGGAAGGCGTCGGTGACGTTGTTGCCCTCGGGCGTGATGAACTCGTCGGCCATGACCTTGGTCTTGCCGGCGATCTCCTCCAACTCGTGCAGGTGGTATTCGACCGAATAGAAACCGGTGCGATGGATCACCACAGAACCATCCGCCTCCCGCCAGCGGGCGTACTGGACCGCCTTCTCACCGACCTCGCGGGCTTCCCGCTGGTCCACGTCGGACACGCAGCCCAGGAAGGAACGTTGCAGATAGCCGAAGGTGTCGGCGCGCACCCGCTTGTAGCCCAGCTTCTCCTTGACCAGATCGGCGAGAAGATCGGCCAGGGCTCCGGTACCCGAAAGCTGGATGTTGCCGTGGGCGTCCTTCTCCACGTTTTTCATCAGGCTGGTGATGATCGGCTGGCCCTTCTCGTCATGGATGCCCTCCGACACCGCGATGATGCAGCGGCCCAGCCTCTCGTAGGTGGACTTCACGTCGCCCAGGAACTTGTCGATGTTGAACACCCGCTCCGGCAGGTAGATCATGTGCGGGCCATCGTCCGGGGACTTGCGCCCCAGGGCCGAAGCGGCGGTGAGGAAGCCCGCGTGACGGCCCATGACCACGGCAATGTAGATGCCGGGCAGGGAGACGTTGTCGAGATTGGCACCGGCAAAAGCGCTGGCGACGAAGCGGGCCGCCGAGCCGAAACCCGGGGTGTGATCGTTGATTACGAGGTCATTGTCGATCGTCTTCGGGATATGAATGCAGCGCAGGCGATAATTGGCCTTGCGCGCCTCCTCGCTGACGATGCGGGCGGTGTCAGAGGAATCGTTGCCACCGATGTAGAAAAAGGTGGAAATCTCGTGCGCCATCATGACCTTGAAGATGTCCTGACAGTACTTCAGGTCCGGCTTGTCCCGGGTACTGCCAAGGGCGGAACTGGGGGTCTTGGCGACCAGTTCGAGATTGTGCGTGGTCTCCTGGGTGAGGTCCACGAAATCCTCGTTCACGATGCCGCGCACGCCATGATAGGCGCCATACACCTGCGACACCGTGTGGAACCTGCGCGCCTCTATCACCACGCCGGCCAGTGACTCGTTGATCACGGCCGTGGGTCCCCCACCTTGGGCGACGAGAACTTTGCCCTGTAACATGAGAAGCGTTCCTCCAATACCTGCAAACGATGGTACACCGCGAGCCCGCAGCTCCCGGAAACCAGGTCCCGGGGTGATCGGACTTCCGACGTCGGGTACGGCGGCGGGCGGCACCGGGCCATTCTAGACCTTGCAGCGCAGCATGGAAATAGCTACCTGGAGCAAAGCCTGGCCTGGGAGACGAAAATTTTCCCCGGGGACAATCCGGGCTTATACCAAACCGAGATGAGCTTGACTCATCGCGGTCTGGTATTACTTCGGCCTGTAAAGGGCATCGCTCCAGGAAAGGGGATTTTCGCGCTCGCTCAACGGCGGAATGCCGATCCAGCGGCGGTTGAATATCTCCCGATTGCGCTCCTCGAAATTGCCGTGGCGCTCCAGCAAAGCCTCTTTCTTCTTGCGGCTGACTTTCTCATCGTTGCCGAAGTAACCATGCACCGCCGAGATATCGATGAATATCTGTTCCCAGCCGAAATGCAGATAGCGCATGGCCATGTCATAGTCCTCCCAGTAGGCGGGAGAATACGCCTCGTCGAACAGTCCGGCCTGCTCGACGGCGGCGGCGCGGATGATACAGATGGCCCCGGTGACGAACAGGAAATTGCCGCTCTTCATGTCCTCCTTGGTAGAGGGGGTCAGATAATCCCCGTCCCGGCGATACCCGAACGGACCACCGATCGCAGCGCGGGGATTGGCCTCCATCATGTCCACCAGCCGATCCGCCCACAACTGTTCCCCGAACACCACGTCGTTGTTGATGGTGATGAAGTAGTCGAACTCCCCCTGATCGCGGGCCGTCTGGTAGTTGCGATTGTGGCCGGCTCCGTAGCCGATGTTCTCGTCCAGAAGGATCGCCGAGATGTTGGAACGGCTCGGCACGTATTCGCGCAGATAGTCCCTGGTTTCCGGCTCCGATCCCTGATCCAGAATGATGGTGTGCATCGAATTTCCCGGAACCGCCCAGTCCAGATTCTTGAGCAGGTTCCTGGTGTACAGTGGGGAATCCCAAACCAGAAGGCTGATGACGGATCTTGGGCGCATCGTTCTACGGTCTCTCCCGGACTGGCAAGGTGTTGACACCGCCCGCACCATAGCTCCGGCACCCAGGGTTGCCAATCGCAACTTTTTTCAGAACGACCTTACGTGCCGTATCAATACTGAGATTTTACCGATTTTTCTTGTGGCCGGCGCGCGCTGGGGGATATTCAGACTAGGTTCTAAAGCAATCCGGGAGCGTGAAATGAATTCCGTTGATGAATTTTCCTCCGCCATCAGCCGACGCCGGCTCCTTGCCACCTCCACGGCGGCGGCGACGCTGTTTCCCCTGATCCGTACAACGCCGGCCCGGGCCAAGTCCAAGACCCTGCGCATACTCCAGTGGAATCACTTCGTTCCCGGCTTTGATAAATGGTTCAACAACACCTACGTCAAGGAGTGGGGCGAGAAGAACGATACCGAGGTCATCGTCGACAACATCGGCGTCGCCATGCTGAACTCACGGGCGGCGGCGGAGGTTTCGGCACAGAAGGGACATGATCTATTCCTGTTCCTCTCCCCTCCCCCGGTCTTCGAGGAACAGGTCATCGACCACCGCGAGATTTACGAGGAAGTAGGCCGAAAATTCGGCAAGCCCATCGATCTCGCGGTGCGCAGCACCTACAACCCGAAGACAAAGAAATACTTCGCGTTCTCCGACTCTTTCACTCCCGATCCGATCAACTACCGTTCCGACCTGTGGGCCGACGTCGGCATGAGCCCCGACACCTGGGACGACGTGCGCACCGGTGGACGTAAAATCAGGGAGAAGACCGGAATTCCCCTCGGCATCGGGCTGGCCAGCGAACTGGACACCTCCATGGCCATGCGCTCGATCCTCTATTCCTTCGGAGGTTCGGAGCAGGACGAGAATGGCAATCTCGCCCTGAACAGCAAGAACACGCTGGAGGCGGTGAAATTCGTCAAGGCCCTGTTCCAGGAGACCATGACGCCGGAGGTTCTGTCCTGGGACCCCTCCTCCAACAACCGGGCCATGCTGGCCGGCAAGATCTCCCTGGCGGTCAACGCCGTCTCCATCACCCGCGAGGGCGAAAACAAGGCGATGCCGATCCACGAGAAGATCGCTCTGGCCAGGGCCCCCATGGGGCCGGTGCGTCGGATCGGCGTCGAACACATCATGGACTGTTACGTGATCTGGAAGTTCGCCGAGAACATCGACGGAGCCAAGAAGTTCCTGGCCGACTACATCGGAGCCTTCCACCAGGCCTTCGCCGCCAGCGAGTTCTACAACTTCCCCTGTTTCCCAACCAGCGTTCCCAACCTGAAGACCACGATCGCCAACGATCCGAAGGCCACCCCCAACTCCAAATACGCGGTGCTGGGTGACGTTCTGGACTGGGCCACCAACATCGGCTATCCCGGCTATGCCAACGCCGCTATCGACGAGATATACGGCACCTGGCTGCTGCCGACCCTGTTCGCCAAGGCCGCGACCGGAACCCTCTCCCCGGAAGACGCCATCCGCGAAGCCGAGGCCCAGGGGCAGCGCATCTTCGGGAAGTGGCGGGCGAAGGGACTGCTGTAGGGGGCAGAAGGCAGAGGGCAGAGGGCAGAAAATATGGGTACCGTCGAGGCACGGGCTGTCACCAAGCGGTTTGGAGCCGGCCCCTCGTCGGCCGCGGCGGTGGACGATATCACCCTGGTGGCGCGGGAGGGCGAGTTCCTGGTCCTTCTCGGACCCTCGGGGTGCGGCAAGACCACGCTGTTGCGCATGATCGCGGGACTTGAGAACCCCAGTGCCGGAGACATTCTGATCGGCGGCAAGGTGGTGACCCACCTGCCGCCCAGGGCCCGGGACATCGCCATGGTGTTCCAGAGCTACGCGCTCTATCCCCATCTGACGGTGTTCGACAACATTGCCTTTCCCCTGAAGGTGCGGAAGCTTTCCCGGGAGAAGATCGAGGAAAAGGTGGCCTGGGCCACCACCATGTTCGGTATCTCCGCCCTGATCCGACGCAAGCCGCGCGAGTTGTCGGGGGGGGAGCGGCAACGGGTGGCCCTGGCCCGCTCCGTCGTGCGCGATCCTTCGGTGTTCCTGCTGGACGAACCCCTGTCCAATCTGGACGCGAAGCTGCGGAATTCGGCACGGGACGAGTTGAAGCAGTTTCAGCGCACCATCGGCCGCACCACCTTGTACGTAACCCACGACCAGACCGAGGCCATGGGTCTGGGCGATCGCATCGCCGTGCTGGAAAAGGGGCGGGTGCGACAGATTGGCACGCCCCAGGACATCTACGACGATCCGGACGATACGTTCGTCGCCACCTTCATGGGCTCGCCGCCAATGAATCTGGTGGAAAGGAACGGCTCCGTCATCGGATTTCGGCCGGAAAGCATGCTGCCCGAAGGCACCCAGGGGCCCGGCGAGCCGGTGGAGACATTCCCGGTGCGGATCACCCATATCGAGTATCTGGGCTCGGACCGGATGATCTATGGCGTCCTGCGCATCCCCCTGCCGGAGGTGCGCGTCATTTCCAGGGTGCCATCTTCTGTGGAACTGAGTGTCGGACCGGGAGAAAACCTCAGTTTCGCGGTACCACATCGTCATCTCAAGCGGTTCGATCTCACCACCGGCCTCAGAGTCGATCGATGATACGCAGGTCAGAAAGTTCTGCCCCGCTGCGTTCAGACGCCACGCAGGCTTGCGCCGCAGGGGCGGCGGCCCGCGGTCGCGGGCTCCGAAGCCACGAGTCAATAACTCGTGGCTTTGGTATGAAACGGCCCGGGGAGCGGTGGTACGAAAGCGAACTCTGGCTCGGCCGGGCCATGATCGCACCGGCGGTACTTTATATCGTGTTGCTGGTAGGGTTCCCGTTCGCACTGGGACTGGTCTACAGCGTCTCCGATGTGACGATCGGCAGCCATGGCCTGCATTGGGCCGGGCTCGACAATTACCGGCGCGTCATGCAGGGCAGCGCGTTCTGGACGGCGGTGGGAAACACGTTTCTTTTCACCGTCATTTCCCAGGTCCTGGTGCTGGTGCTGGCCAAGATCCTGGCCCTGGCCCTGATGCGGGACTTTCGGGGCAAATGGCTGGTACGCCTGGTTCTGCTTCTGCCCTGGGTAGCCCCCATTTCCCTTGGCAGCATCGGCTGGCTGTGGATCTTCGATTCGACCTACAGCGTCATCAACTGGACCCTGCGCGCAACCGGAGCGATCAATCCCGGTGACTGGCCGATCTGGCTGGGGCAACCCGGGCTTGCCATGGCGGCGATCATCGTCGTGCATGTCTGGCGGCTGCTGCCATTCGCAACCGTGATCGTCCTGGGGGGCCTGAGTTCCATCCCCAACGACATTCATGACGCCGCCGCTATCGACGGAGCCGGATTCTGGCGACAACTGTTCACCATCACCCTGCCGCTGGTGATGCCGATCCTGCTGGTGGCGCTGCTGTTCGGAATCGTCTTTACCGCCACCGACCTGGTGGTGGTACAGGTGCTGACCCGAGGCGGTCCCTATGACAGCACCCAGGTCCTGGCCAGTCTGGCCTTTTTCACCGGCATCAACGGTGGCGACCTTGGCGGGGGGGCCGCCATCGCCCTGTTTCTGTTTCCATTGCTGGTGGTGGTGGCGGTGGCCATGCTGCGGATGGCCCGACGGGGAGAGGTGACCTGAGATGAGCCGTTACGAAAGCCCCCTGGCGGAGGCCGGGCGTTTCGGGGTCCTGTCGTTCTTTCTGCTCTTCTCCGGCTTTCCCTTCGCGTGGATGCTGATCACCACCTTCAAGGAAACCCGGGATCTCCTCGACGCCGACCATAACCCGTTCCTGTTTCACGCTCCCCCGACCCTGGACAACCTGCGGACTCTGTTCACCGAGACCCTCTACGGTCACTGGCTTCTCAACACCGCGATGGTCGGAATTGCGGTCGTCGTCATCACCCTGGTGCTGGCGGTACCCGCCGGATACGCCCTCGCCCGGCTGTCCGGGCGGTGGACTCAACAGATGGCGATCGGGATCTTTCTGACCTACCTGGTGCCACCGACCATCCTGTTCCTGCCGTTTTCCCGTGTGGTGGGAGAACTGGGGCTCCAGGACTCGCTATGGTCGCTGATTCTGGTCTACCCCAGCTTCACCGTGCCGTTCTGCACCTGGCTCCTCATGGGGTTCTTCAAGGCCATTCCCCGGGACATGGAGGAGGCCGCGATGATCGACGGACTGAGCCGCCCCGCCGCTTTTCTCAGGGTGGTGGTGCCGGTGTCGACGGCGGGTATCCTGACGGTGGTAATTTTCGCCTTCACCCTGGTGACCCAGGAATTCGTCTACGCCATGACCTTCATCACCGCGTCCAGCAACTACACGGTCAGCGTTGGCGTGCCCACCTTCCTGGTCCGGGGCGACGTCTACTTCTGGGGCTCGCTGATGGGGGCCTGCCTTATCACCAGCGTCCCGGTGGCCATCGTGTACAATTTCTTCGTGGATCGATTCGTGGCGGGATTCACGGTGGGCGCGGTAAAATAGGCACCGCGCGGTAAAGCCCGCGCGGTGCCTGAGCAAGGCGGTATCAGGCAGATATCATACCAATCCGCGTTGATCGTGACCGATCAACGCCCTCAATCGCCGGCGGGGCCGTCCGGCCCCTTGGCTTGCGCGCGAACGATCGCGCGGGTGCTCAATGCGCCATTCCCAGACCGTGATGAGTCAAGCTCATCTCGGTCTGGTATCAGCCGACGATGTCCATTTCGCTGAAGAAGAAGGCGATTTCACGGACCGCGTTTTCGGGCGAGTCGGAACCGTGAACCGAGTTGGCCTCGATCGACTCGGCAAACTCGTGACGAACCGTGCCCGGCGCGGCGTTGGCCGGGTTGGTGGCCCCCATCACATCCCGGTTCCGAACGATGGCACCTTCGCCCTCCAGGACCTGGACCACGACCGGCCCTGAGCACATGAACTCGCAAAGGCTGCTGAAGAATGACCGCTCACGATGGACGTCATAGAACTTCCCGGCCACCTCGCTGGTCATCCGGATGCGTTTCTGGGCGACGATCCGCAGTCCCGCAGCCTCGAACAGGGCGTTGATCTTGCCGGTCAGATTGCGGCGGGTAGCGTCCGGCTTGATAATGGAAAGGGTGCGCTCGATAGCCATCAATCGATCTCTCTTGATTGTTTTCCCCGGTATTCGGCCTTCCGTCCCCCGGGGCGGAAAGCATCGTCTGTTCCTTCGCCAGCGCCACGGGCGCAAACGCGCCAGCGCCATGGGCGCGCAAACGGCGCGGGTATATCCCTATCCGTCGCCGCTGGCAACGGCTAGCTGGGGGGATTCCAGGGTAATCACATAAGGAAAATCATCCCGTGTCCTCACATGGGAGGGTGCCTGTTCAACGGCCGCTGAGGCCGCGCGAAGCGCGGCGGAGCGAGCCAAGCCCACGAACGTGGGCGCCCGGCACCTGAGGGGGACGAACAAACCAGGGCGATCGTATTTCAAATGCGATTGCCCTGGGGGGATTCGATCGTGGGCGTCACGGGAATTCTTGGCAACTAGGTGAGAAGCTTCTAATATGTGCGGCCGTTTGGCATGCCCCCTTTCGGGGGGCGTGGGGGTTTGGCTTTGTGACGCGGTAGTCCATAACACAGGTGGGGGGTAACGTAATGACTGCGCATGTGGGGGATCAGACATTCGGTTTCGGCGTAACGCTGAGCGAGCTTTATCGGCAACCCGGACTCCAGCGTCTCGATGGCCTGTTCCTGAAGCATCTGGGAACCTCCGATTCGGCGCTGCGGGCGAAGCTGGAAGCGGGCCGGGCCGGACCGGACTCCCTGGCCACCAAGGACGAGGCCGATCTTCTGATGGCCCTGGCCCCACATCTGACCGACTTCATCGCCGAGTTGTTCGGGATCAAGGCCGAAGTTTCGGCCATGGCCGAAAACTACCACGCCCTGGCCCCGCTGGCCTCGTGCAAGCGGCTGTTCGTGCAGCGCCGCGCCCTGAAGGCGCACGGCGAGGAGTGGGCGAGGAACTTCGACGGCGTGGCCCTGAAGGCCAAAGTGGAGGCCCATATCGGCCAGCCGTTCGACGAGCTGGTGTTCGCCCGCAGCGTCAACGCCTGGCTGGAGAACGAGGCCGCTCACGCCGAGGCACTGGAAGACGCCAGCAAGTTCTCCGCCTGGGCCGCCTATTCGCCGTCCGCCCACTCCCTGCGGGAACACACCTTGCTGTTCCGCATTCCGGGCAAGATCGATCCGGGCCATCTGGTGGAAGTGGAGCATGAAACCCACCTGGGCCTGCCGTGCCTGAGGCAACCCAAGCACCTCGGCATTCGTCACCGCGACGGATTCAACCTGACCGACCAGGGCTATCCCCGCTCCGGGGGGCTGGGGGAGGCCAGCTATTGCATCTTCTGTCACCACCAGGGCAAGGACTCCTGCTCGACGGGCATGAAGGACAAGAAGACCGGCGGTTGGGCCAACAGCGCCCTGGGTCGCACCATGACCGGCTGTCCGTTGCAGGAGCGCATCTCCGAGTTCCAGGAGACCATGACCCAGGGCAACGTCGTCGGGGCCCTGGGCCTGATCACCGTGGACAACCCCATGTGCGCCGGCACCGGCCACCGTATCTGCAATGACTGCATGGTGGGCTGCGTCTTCAACAACCAGAACCGGACCACGGTCAACATTCCCCAGGCAGAAACCCGGGTGCTCAAGGATGTGCTCAGCCTGCCCTACGGCTTTGAGATCTACAGCCTCCTGACCCGCTGGAATCCGCTCAACCTGCGCCGTCCCATGCCGCGTCCCGACACCGGCCGCAAGGTGCTGGTGGTCGGCCAGGGACCAGCCGGCTACACCCTGGCGCACCACCTGATCAACGACGGCCACACGGTGGTAGCCGTGGACGGTCTGAAGATCGAACCGCTGGAGCCGTCGCTGGTCGGTACCACCGTGATGGGACAGCGGGTGCCCTTCAAGGCCATCCGCGACGTCAACGAGTTGTGGGAGCCCCTGGGCGAGCGTCTGCTGGCCGGCTTTGGCGGCGTGGCCGAATACGGCATCACCGTCCGTTGGGACAAGAACTTCCTCAAGGTCATCCGCATCCTGATGCAGCGGCGCGAGGAGTTCGGGCTGTTCGGCGGCATCCGCTTCGGCGGCACCGTGACCGTCGACTCGGCATTCGCCATGGGCTTCGACCACATCGCCCTGTGCAGCGGTGCCGGCAAACCCACCATCGTGCCGATGGAAAACGGGCTGGCCCGTGGCGTGCGCCAGGCCTCCGACTTCCTGATGGCCCTGCAACTCACCGGTGCCGCGCGCAAGGACACCGTCGCCAACCTCCAGATCCGCCTGCCGGTGGCGGTCATCGGCGGCGGTCTGACCGCGATCGACACCGCGACCGAGTCGCTGGCCTACTACGTGATCCAGGTGGAAAAATTCCTGGAGCGCTACGAGGCTCTGGTGGCGGAACAGGGCGAGATGGCGGTACGGGCCGCCTACAACCAGGAAGAGGCAGAGATTGCCGACGAGTATCTGGCCCACGGCCGCGCAATTCGCGAGGAGCGCGCCGCCGCTGCCAAGGAGCACCGCGAACCCAATATCCTCGGATTGCTGGACAAGTGGGGCGGTGCCACCATGGTCTATCGCCGCAAGCTCACCGAGAGCCCGGCGTACAAGAACAACCCGGAAGAAATCGTCAAGGCGCTGGAAGAGGGCATCCACGTTTGCGAGGGTGCGGCTCCGATCGCGGTGGAACTTGACCGCTATGGCCACGCCTGCGGTCTGAAGGTCAAACACGGCGGCCACGAGGTGGTGATGCCGGCCCGTTCCATCATCGTCGCCGCCGGCACCGTTCCCAATATCACCCTGGCCTCCGAGGACGAGAGCATCAAGCTTGACGGCAAGTACTTCCAGGCCGTGGACGAGGACGGCAATCCCGTCAAGCCGGAACACGTCAACAAGCCGGGTACGCCGCAGATCCTGACCAAGGTTCGCGCCGACGGTGCCGCGGTTTCGTTCTTCGGCGACCAGCATCCATCCTGGGCTGGCAACGTGGTGGCGGCCATGGCCAGCGCCAAGCAGGGCTATCCGTTCATCTCCCGTCTGCTGGCACGCAAGACCCCGGCCTCGTCCCAGTCCGGGGCCGCGATGATCGAGACCCTGAACGGGCTGCTGCGAGCGACGGTCTATGCCGTGCATCGCCTGACCCCGACCATTCTGGAAGTGGTGGTAAAGGCTCCCCTGGCTGCCCGCAACTTCAAGCCAGGTCAGTTCTACCGCCTGCAAAACTTCGAGATGTTCGCGAAGAAGACCGGCGACACCACCCTGGCCATGGAAGGTCTGGCCCTCACCGGGGCCTGGACCGATCCTGACAAGGGTCTGTTGTCGATGATCGTTCTGGAAATGGGCGGCTCCTCCAACCTGATCGAACTGCTGGAGCCGGGGGAGCCGGTGGTGGTCATGGGACCGACCGGTACCCCCACCCACACGCCGGCGGGTTCCACCGTGCTTCTGGCCGGAGGTGGCCTGGGCAATGCGGTGCTGTTCTCCATCGGGCGGGCGTTCCGCGACAACGGCTCGCGGGTGCTGTATTTCGCCGGCTACAAGACCATGGCCGACCGCTACAAGCTCGACGAGATCAAGGCCGCGGCCGACGTGGTGGTATGGTGCTGCGACGAGGCTCCGGGCTTCACGCCGGACCGGCCGCAGGACAAGACCTTCGTCGGCAATATCGTCGCCTGCATGCAGGCCTACGCGGAGGGCAAGCTTGGTCCCACCGCCATCCCGATGAAGGAGGTGGACCGCATCATCGCCATCGGTTCCGACGGCATGATGAACGCGGTGGGTCAGGCCCGGCACGGCGTGCTCGCGCCGTACCTGTTCCCGGGTCACGCCGCTATCGGCTCCATCAATTCGCCTATGCAGTGCATGATGAAGGAAATCTGCGCCCAGTGCCTACAGGCCCACAAGGACCCGAAGACCGGGGAAGAGTTCGTGGTGTTCTCCTGCTTCGACCAGGATCAGGAACTGGACAAGGTGGACTTCAAGAACCTGCGCCAACGTCTGTCGCAGCAGACAACCCAGGAAAAGCTGACCAAGCAGTGGATTGCCCGCTGCATGGCGCAGGTGGGAGGGAAGCGGGTCTGATCGCTCCCTTGTAGGTCAAGACACCAGGGGGAAAACGGACAAGAGCGGCCGTTCTGGAAGTCGTTTCCAGGACGGCCTTCTTGTTTGCTCCGTGGGCAGTGGAGTCCTGAAGAATGAACGAGGTGGAGAAGAAGGCTGCCGGGGAAGCCGCAGCCGATATGGTTCGGGACGGGATGACCCTGGGGCTTGGTTCGGGAACGACCGTTGATTATTTTCTGAGGGCCCTTGGGGAGAGAGTCCTTGGCGGGATGAGGATCCGTGGGGTTCCCACTTCCGAGCGCACCGCCCATCTGTGCCGCCGGCTTGGAATCGACCTTCTGGATTTCACCTCGGTGGACGAAGTCGACCTGACCGTCGACGGGGCCGACGAGGTTGACGACTCGTTCCGAATGATCAAAGGGGGTGGCGGGGCCCTGCTGCGGGAAAAGATGGTTGCCATTGCCTCCCGCCAAATCGCCATCGTTGTCGATTCGTCCAAGCTGGTGACCTCCCTTGGCAACTTTCCCCTGGCGGTGGAGGTAACCCGGTTCGGGCACCATCTTGTGGAACGGAAGCTGCGAGAACGGGGAATTCCATGCCGGCTTCGCATTTCCGGTGATGATCCCTACATCACCGACAACGGCCACTACATCCTCGATTGCCGCATGGGAATAATCGAGGATCCGATCCGGACGGAAGCCGGGCTGAAGGGAATGAACGGGATTGTCGCGACCGGTTTGTTCATCGGCCTATGTGATACCCTGATCGTCGGACGCGGGAAGGACGTGGAAATCCGTAGGCGACAGAGCCCCGAAACCAGGGAAATCGGGAGGGGTTGAAAGGGACACGGCGCGCGTCTGGCAATTCCAGACAGTCGCCTTCCATAGGGCACTTCTAAAAACTCCCTCCCCCTTGATGGGGGAGGGTTTTTAGAAGTGCCCCATATGCGATTGCCCTGATGGCAGGCGGAAAATACCTATGCAGTGGGTGGGGGAAGCCGCTAAACTCCGGACGTCGGAGTAGGAAGGGAGGCGGGGGAAGGGCGATGGCGCAGAACGAGGCAGGAGACCGTGTTGCGGCCGAATGGCTGGACACGCGCCTGCCGCCCGATGTCGTGAAGGGCCTCAGCGACGAGCAGCGACACGCTCTCATCGAAGCTCTGCGGGTGATGCCCTGGAAGAAGCATCCGGTCGACCTTCGCATGACCATTCCGTTTTTTGGCCGCCGGTACTACCTCGCCGTCATCGGGGGAATTGACAAACGCAGCTCCGGTCGTCTCAAGACGGAACGGGCAGGCCACCCCGTTCATTCCATGGGCAACATGATGTTCGTCCTGGGCATTGCCGTGGTCTTCTATCTCATCGTCATACTCGCTATCTTTTTCCATAGCAGACTGGTGGAATTCTGACGTGCTTCAAGCGGATGTTCGAGGAAGCGATCCAACGGCCGAATTCTTGCGCCGTCTGGAAAGATTGGCGGCGGAGCTTGCCGAACGTACCATCGGCAGGGCGCGGGACAGAGATGGCCTCTCCGCCCTGGCAGAAGGCATGGCAGCTCTGACGGATTTGGCAACGGTCAGGCTTGCCGCCATGTTGCCGCCGGATCTGCCTCTGGCCTGTGGTCGCGGCTGCGCACACTGTTGTCGCTACGGCGGCGTGATGGTGGATCCGGTTTCGGCCATGGCCCTGGCCCAGTCTCTGGTGGAGCAGTGCGGCCCGGCCGAAATGGCTTCTATCCTTTTGCATCTTGCCAACGTCTCGGAACGTTCGTGCGCCCTGATCGATGCCTATGACGGCTGTATCGCCTATGTGACCCGGCCTCTGACCTGCCGCGCCATCAACGCTTACGACGACGAGGCCTGCCAAAAGAACGGCCCCCCGGGGGCCTCCGGAAATGGAGGAAAGGGCGGCTACTCCGTCCCGCCAGCGATCGCCACCGCGGTCGTGACCGGGGTTGCGGGGACGCTGGCCACCCTCGGCCTGATCTGCGAACCGGTGGAGTTGAATACCGCCCTCAGGGTGCTGCTGTCCGAACCAGACGCGACGGCGCGCTGGCTGTCGGGCGAGGACGTGTTCGGCGGTCTGCCACCCGCCGGCTGTCTGTGAACCTGATCCGACACCCGGTTCGGAACTGGGCGGCCTGACGTTTCGAGGCGGATCCTTCCCTATTCCTCTTCCTCGTTCATCGCCTCCAGTTGATCCACGACGCCGTAGCGCACGGCAGCGGCGACCCAGTCCCGCGCGAAGGCCTCCTGTGCCTCGTGCAGGGTGACCATACCGTCCACACAGACCAGACGGTGCAGCCTATTCTCCAGACGATCCTTGACGCGGGCGTTCCAGCGACCCGTGTCGTAGCTCTGCGGCCACAGGTTGGAGGCATCGTTGGACCCCCCCAGGGAAAGGGGAACGAGGTGATCCAACTCGCACCCCTGCTCCGTGTCGCACATCCCGGTGTGGTTCCCTTCCAGACCGTACTGACGATAGACCTGAGTCCGGACGGATTTCGGGACATACCGCACCGATTTTGAATATCCGGGAGTGCATATCCTCTCCAAGGAAACGTCTTTCATAACCGCACCCGGGGTCAGTTCCGGGTCTGGGCGGTCGGCAGCCTGCGCCGGGAGACATACCGCAAGTAGGCACATCAACAACATAACCGGATAATTTTTGATATGGTGGGTCATTTGCATCTCTCAAGGCGCGTGTTTAAGATAACGCTACCTTAAGTGTGCATCACAAATTTGTCTGTGATGAAAAAGGGGTGTTTAAAAAATTTGTCGATTTGATCGTTCGATCTTTGTTCAAATTTTCGCGATGCAGAGGCAACCCAGGGCATCGGCGATGGTGGATCAAAGAGAGGGCAAGGAAGATGGCCGGCGTTCCGTCAGGAACGTGGCCCCCAGGGTAATACCAGACCGAGATGAGCTTGACTCATCACGGTCTGGGAATGGCGCGTTGAGCGCCCGCGCGATCGTTCGCGC
>JBKACM010000421.1:0-1669 GCA_046269335.1 Alphaproteobacteria bacterium
ATCGTGGCGTGTCGGATGACAAGAAACGTTCCGGATCAGCTTATCGTGGTATTCTGTCCCCGTGTATTCCGGTGGCGGACGTTCGAAGGTGTCCCATGGATTTCGTGTTTATGCTGACCCGCGAGGATCAGACGGTGGAGGATTGTCTGGAGGTGCTGGCGGAAATTGCCCCCCTGGGGCTCCGGCGCATCGGCTTCAAGGACGTGGGAGTGGACCGGCCCACCCTGATCGCCCTGGTACGGGGAATTCGCGCTCTGGGAGCGACACCCTGCCTGGAAGTGGTCAGTACTACCCGGGCCGCTGCCGAACGGTCGATCGCGACGGCGGCGGAGTTGGGAATCGAGGAGGTTCTGGGCGCGCAGGAAGTGGACTTTGCCCTGGAACGCCTGCGGGGGGGCGGTGGGCGCTACTTTCCGTTCGCCGGCCGTCCCGTGGGCCATCCGACCCGGCTGAGAGGAAGCCCGGAGGACATTGCCGCCGATTGCCGCCGGATGCGGGCTGCCGGGTGCGCCGGGGTTGATCTTCTGGCGTACCGGGCCACCGACGCCGAACCGCTGGACCTGGTTCGGGCGGCCCGCGGTGCTCTTGACGGCGGTCGATTGGTCGTTGCGGGCAGCGTCAATTCTCCGGCCCGCATCCACGCCCTGGCGGCGGCTGGAGCCGATGCCTTCACCATCGGTTCCGCCGCTTTCGACGGTTCCTTCTCCCCCAGGAAGGGGGCACTCTCATCCCAGTTGAAGGATATTCTGGAAGTCTGCGGTGCATCGTCAGCATGACCGTGTCGGGATATCGTGACGGTGCCTGCGAAATATCCTTCCCGGTCTTGACCCCGATGCCACCCGGCCGCATAAAGAACTCATGTTGGGTTTCAGCATCGCCAAGGTCCTGTTCACCGTCCTCCTGGTCGGAGCCGTCTGGTTCGGCTTCAAGTACCTGGGGCGTCTAGCCGAATTGAAGGCGGATCGCAGGGCCGGCCACCGGCCCGAACCACCGCGTTCCCCATACGCCGGAAACGCCAGAGGTCCCCGGAAGGTCTCCGGCGTCGAGGATCTTCATCCCTGCACGGTGTGTGGAGCCTATGTGGCCAGCGGTACCGCCCGGGCCTGCGATCGGGCGGGCTGCCCTTATGGCTGAGCCTTCTCCGGTCGGAGCCTGAGGCACCGATGGGGGGTGTCTGGAGACTATCCGTAGGCAGCCGGTTGTCGCTGTTCTACGCGGCGGTATTCACGACCGTCGGCATTCAGCTTCCCTTCTGGCCGCTGTGGCTGCAATCCCGACAACTGGACGCCGCCGAAATCGGCGTCGTTCTGGCCACGGCGGCCTGGACCCGCATGGTTGCGGCACCCGTGGCCGCGCATTACGTCGATCAGGCCCACGGCCGGCGACGGGGTGCCATCGTCGGCCTGGTGGTTCTCAGCCTGGGACTGGCGGTTCTTCTGTCGGTCACCACCGGGTTCTGGTCTCTGCTGGCGGTCAACGCCCTGCTGGGGGGGGCCTTTGCCGCCGTGATCCCCCTGGGCGACAATCTGACTTTGCTTGCCACCTATCGCCAGAATCTGGACTATGGCCGAATACGCCTGTGGGGTTCCCTGGGGTTTCTGCTGACCGCCATCGCCGGTGGCAGAATGCTCATGGATACCCCCCCTACCGCCGTTCTGTGGGCGTTTTC
>JBKACM010000422.1:0-1667 GCA_046269335.1 Alphaproteobacteria bacterium
GCAGGCGGTGCAATTCCCGGCAATGATCTGATAGGCCATGGGTCCCCTCCGTTTTCAGGCCGACAGAGCGGCCGATATACCCCCCCGCTCGGCGGCGTAAACGGCCCCAACCGACGCTTCGATGTATTCGAAGGCGTAGTTCTCCAGCACGCGAATGCCGGCCTCGGCCAACCGCTCCCGAGGGCAGGCACCGATCTGGGCCGCCAGCACCACCCCGATTCCATCCAGAGCGGCAATAACCGTATCCAAACGGTCATCATCACCGAAACCGCCCTGGCAATAGTTGTCGGCGCGGCGGTGGCCGGAGAACCGGACCCCGAGGCCATCCACTTCATAGATCTGGAACTCGGTGGCCTTGCCGAAGTGCTGGTTGATGCGCCCGCCGCCCCGGGTACAGACCGCCACCAGCATCGGCGCACCGGCGACCATGCCCATCCGGTCGTTGGTCGCCGTAGCGGCCCGGCGGCGTTCGGCCCGCTCGGCCTCGACCACGTCGCGATAGGCGGCACGCCCCTCCGGATTGGACGGGACCACGTCGGGCAGCCGATCGAGAGTGAACTCCTGCCCCCTGTCCTCGCCCAGGAGACCGACCGCATCGGCACGGCACTGGCGACAATGACGCATCAGGCTGATGCCACCACCCAGGTCGTCCTGTACCGCCTTCAACTCGGCCGGAGTGGGGCCACGTTGGCCACTCAGACCGAAGGCGGTACCGTGAGCCGGGTCGGAAATCAGTGGCATGACATTGTGGAGAAAGGCCCCCCGGCGCATCACCGCTTCGTTGACCGCCTTCAGGTGTCGATCGTTGATGCCCGGGATCAGCACCGAGTTGATCTTTACCAGAACCCCGGCGGCGGCCAGACGTTCCAGACCTTCCATCTGGCGGTCAAGAAGAATGCTGGCCGCTTCGCGACCGGTCCAGCGCCGGTTGGCATGAAAAATCCACGGATAGATGCGCGCGCCGATATCAGGATCGATGGTGTTGATGGTAACGGTGACATGATCGATGTTGAGCGCCGTAATGGTTTCGACGTGATCGGGCAGGCTCAGGCCATTGGTGGACAGGCAGAGCTTCAGATCAGGCAGCGCCCTGGCAACGAGACGAAAGGTCTCGAAGGTACGGCGATGGTCGTACAGAGCGTCGCCCGGCCCGGCGACACCGAGCACCGAAAGCTGTGGTACGCTGGCCGCCACCGCCAGCACCTTGCGCAAGGCCTGTTCCGGCGTCAGACGTTCGGAGACCACGCCGGGCCGGCTTTCGTTGGCGCAATCGTACTTCCGGTTGCAGTAATTGCACTGGATGTTGCACGCGGGCGCTACCGCCACATGCATACGGGCGAAGTAGTGGTGCGCCTCCTCGCTATAGCAGGGATGGTCCTTGACCTTGGCCCAGACCCCGGGGGCCATGTCGGCCGGACCGGCGGTGGCACCGCATCCGGAGGCCTTGCAGCCGGAAGAGGAACGCGCCGCGTCGGACGATCGCGCATTCAGGACGGCATCAAGGAAAACCACCTGCTGGGTCACCGGCATCCTCCTTCTCCCAAGTGTTGGCGGATGCCACATCGCAAATGGGATGCCAGAAGGGGAATGGCCGGCAATCACTTGAAATCAAATGTTTTTTTCAGAATAGCCTTTGTCCGGTGTCTGTCCCCCCCATGCTGATGGGG
>JBKACM010000423.1:0-1650 GCA_046269335.1 Alphaproteobacteria bacterium
CCGGCCCCTTGGCTTGCGCGCGAACGATCGCGCGGGCGCTCAATGCGCCATTCCCAGACCGTGATGAGTCAAGCTCACCTCGGTCTGGTATCAATCCGGTTGAGCGCATCTGGCTGTTCCTGCGCGAACGATTCCTGTCCCTCCAGGCCTGTTGTGACGCATGGAACGCTCTCGCCGCCGACGCAAAAAGGACTGTCAGTCTTTGCTGCTACTCTTGGATCAAAAAAGTCGTTTCATAATATGATCGGTATTATGTTAAGGTCGAGGACAGTTCGAGATCGGTTTTTTGGGGGTATTCGTTATGGGAGCAAGACCCCGCAAGGACATTGCTGACGTAACCAAGGGTATTGATCGGATATCAGAGCTTGAAGCCGCTTCCGGGGCTCATATCGAGTGGCTGCGGAATTTCCACCGGATTATAGTTTGCGGTCTGCCTTACTCCGAGGCTCTGATTGCCAAGGATGCGCATCACAACTGTGTCTTCGGGAAATGGTACGACTCCCAGGCCGTCCCGCAGGGAGTGGACGGGGCACTGTTCGAGCGCATCGGCCAGCTCCATCAGGCACTTCACGAAGCGGCCACCCGTCTGATACTGACCTTCCGTCGTGATGGACAGGTCAACCAGACGGAGTACGACCATTTCATGGCCGAGGTCGTGACCTTCAACGACCTGTTGCGCCGGCTGCAAAGCGAGCTGTGGGGGCAGATTTCCACCAACGATCCGCTGACCGGTCTGCAAAGCTGGCACCGCCTGCTGGTCCCGGTGGATTCGGAAAGCGGGATACGCAAGGGGCAGGGCAGCACCGCCTGTGCCGCGATGTGCGATCTGGATCACTTCAAGAGGGTCAACGACACCTACGGGCACCAGGCCGGGGATACCGTGCTGCGCTGGCTGGGCGAGTGCCTGAAGAACGGCGTCCGTCCCAATGACCTCGTCTACCGCTATGGCGGGGAAGAATTCCTGCTGTATCTGGGGAGCACCTCCCTGCCCGAGGCGCGAGTCGTCTGCGAACGGCTGCGTGCGGCGATCGAGGCCATGGAGATCACCGATGCCGCCGACGCGCCGTTACGGATCACCGCCTCCTTCGGCATCGCCGTCGTCGATGCCGCTCGCCCGTTCGAGGATATCATTACCCGGAGCGACATCGCCCTCTACGCGGCGAAGGAACATGGCCGCAACCGCGTGTATTATTGGCAGGAAGGAGAGGTTCTCCCTCACCTGCCATGACGCTCCCGACTTTTTCCTGCGGGTCCACCGGGTGGAGCCCGGTCGCCGTGGTCACGCGACGAGCGGTGGGACGTGAAAAAGAAAAGAGTTGACGACCCTGGCTTGAGTCTGTAGAAGTCCTCCTCCCGACGGCGAGTGTGTTTGGAGCGGGTCGTCGGGGTGGGACTACGGTCCTGGATTTTCTTGGTTCCGATTGGTTTTGTAGTTTTCTATTGCTCTTTGACAAGTGAATGGAACGGAAGGGACGCGCAGGCGGCGGTATGTTAAGTACTGCTGACCTGAGCAAGAACAAGAAAGGCACTCTGTGCTATTTCTTGAGAAGCTTTGCGAAGGGGTCAGCTCTTGGATGGCTGTTGACTGGTTTAGGCTGGTTGGTGGCGATCAACATGAGAGTTTGATCCTGGCTCAGAACGAACGCTGGC
>JBKACM010000424.1:0-1642 GCA_046269335.1 Alphaproteobacteria bacterium
GGCGGCCGCTCAAGCGCCGCGCGGGCTTTACCAGCGAGTCGATGAGTCAACTCATCGGCTCGCTGGTATTATACCATCCGCACGAAGTTTTGACTTCGTGCGGAGCGGGTTTCGCTCAGTCGCCGCGCGGGCTTGATGCCAACGGCACGAGTCAAGGCCTCGTGCCGTTGGTATTATCCCAGGTTGCTCCAGTCGTCCGGTCCGCTGACTTCGCGAAGGTCGGTTTCGGTGGGCAATTCCGCCGGTGTAGCCAGCATGTTGCTGGACCCGACGCCCGGGAAGATGTCTTCCGCTACGCCACGGTGATTGTCGGGATTGTACAGCGGCGGCAGGTGCCACCAGGCCCGGTAACCCATGCTCAGAATGCGGGCAATCAGTTCCGGGGAGCGGTCCTGCCGGTCGTTCTCCACGTACAGCACCGGGCGGTGGGTCCGTATCAGCGACTCGGCACCGGCCAGAACCTGGCTCTCCATTCCCTCGGCATCCACCTTGAGCAAACGGCAGCGTGGGAGGTTGAGTTGATCCAGGACGATCATCGGAACATCATCGGCCACCACCGGCTGCTCCTGGCCTTCGTCCCAGTTGTCGATTTCAAGACCGCCGATGTTGACCGGTTTCCAGGGATTGCACACCGGCACCCGGATCGATCCCGCTCTGGCCCCGGCGGCGGCGTTGATGGCGACGACGTTGGCCAGGCTGTTGATGGCCAGGGTGCCGCACAGCGCCTGGAATACCAGCCTCTGCGGCTCGATGGCGTAAACCAGGCCCGTCATGCCCACCTTGTGCGCCAGAGGCAGGGTATGGGCCCCGAAATTGGCTCCAACATCGATGACGACATCACCGTCCTTCACCAGGCTTCGCAGCACCCGTCCCTCGATTTCCGAAAACTCGCCATAGACCATGAGGGAGCGGCAGACGATGGTGTCCAGTGCGTTGTGGACCATCAGGCCGTGGCGTGTTTCGGAAATGGTGTTGAAGGGTTTCATGGCGCTCCAGAGTACCGGCCACGGGGTTGAAAAGGCCGACGGCCAGCCTATAATTTTACCGGGAAGTGTAGCATCGGTCGTGAACGTGTCCTTGACAAGATTTCTCGGGGTTCTGCATCGCGCCTTTGCCTCCGGAGCTGATTCCGATGGAGAAGACATGGGAAAGGGCGGGGAGGAGGTGATCGTTGCCAAGGGTACTGGTGGGACGATTGAACTCAGGGGCAATCGCCTGCGGTTGACCCGGGGGGGGCTGTTCGGGTTCATCGTCACGGTGCTCGGGATAGAGGGCGGTCATGTGGAGCGCACCATCCGCGTCAGTACGATTTCCTCCGTGGAGATAGACAAGCCGGCCCTGTTTTTCCGTTACATCCGCTTTTCCTACCCCGGAGCCCCCCAGCTTACCGGTCACGACACCCGCGACATGATGGCGGAGAATGCCATGCTGATGAGCCTGCTGGACAACCGGCAGTTCTATCGCATCAAGGAGCGTATCGAAGAGATGATGGATGAGTCCCGACGGTGAAGTTTGGAGCGGTTTCCGACCAAGTCGGATACCGCGATAATACCAACGGTACGAGACCTTGACTCGTGCCGTTGGTATCGAGCCCGCGCGGCGTCTGAGCGAAACCCGCTCCGCACGAAGTCAAAACTTCGTG
>JBKACM010000425.1:0-1641 GCA_046269335.1 Alphaproteobacteria bacterium
CCTGGAAACCCCGGAATGGCCCGGCAACTGGTTCTTCGACATCGACGACCCACTGATATCGAAGGTCCGGCCCAGCGTCTCCAATCTCCGGCGCTACCTGAACGAAAGTCTGGAAAAGACCCCGGAGGTGCTGCTTTCGGATATCGATATCAGCACGCCCTGGACGCTCTACCGATTCCGACCCGCGTTCCGGGACATGGTGCGAGGCTGGTTGAAGCCACGCACCATGTGGAAGCCGTTTCTGGATCCGCTGCTGGAGGCCCTCCGCTCACGGGGGCGGACGGTGGTGGCCATGCATCTCCGACGGGGCGATTTCGTCGAGATCAATTATCCCATCACCGAAACCCGGTGGGGCCTTGAGTGGCTGAAAGCCCACTGGGCAGAACTGGATGACCCGGTACTGTACCTGGCCAGCGACGAGCTGCCGAAGGTGATTCAGGATTTCCAGAGGTATAACCCGGTGACCCGCGCCGATTTGGGCCCGGCGTGGGAGGGGCTCGAATATCTCCAGGATTTCTACATGCTGATGAACGCAGACATTCTGGCCGTCAGCCGCAGTAGCGGATTCAGTTTCCTGGCCGCCCTGCTGGGCCGCGAAGGGGCGAGGACCCTGGCGTACGATGCCGCTGCCGATGGTCTGGTCCTCGTCGATCCTTGGGATGGTCCGGTACGCTAGTGCATCGACCCAAACGGAGGCGACAGCCAAGTTTGGATAAGTTGATGCAAAATCAAATAGCTAGTGCACTGACACATGAACGAAATGAATGTGTCAGTGCACTAGCCAGGATATCTCACCGAATATAGGTGCATCGGGGCTCTGAATCTGGAAAATCTCTTCTGCAACAAAGTCTTATACCAATCCGCGTTCCCTGGCTGAGGAACGGGGGATGACGCTCCCGCCCGGTCACCGCTCCAAGGCGTGCGCGCGGATCATTTCGAGTTCAAGGCCAAGAGGCTGGTCCTTGACCACATCGGCAGCCAGGGTCTCCCACACAGTGCGCGCCCGGTGCCGGTCTCCGGCCCCGAGATGACCGAGGACGGAGAGGCCCAGCAGGTACTTTCCCCTGGCCGAGGTCACTCCCTCTCCGGCGCGCAGCAGGTTCTCGGCCACCACGCCATGGCCTTCCACATTCCTGTCGGCCACGTGCCCAATCAACGTGCGCCACTGCGCCCGTGCCCCGCGCAAGGACTCTAGACAAGCCAAACCGCCCATTCGCTCGAACATCATCCGCCCCTCGGTCGGTGACAGGTAGGGGAGCACGTTCACTCCGACGGCGGCGACGGCAAAGGCATTGTCGTCGAGCGGCGGTCGGGAGCAGTTCATCAGGATTTGCCGTCCCTTCCGAGCCACGTCGTCCGTCCACCCGCCGGGGATGGCGCGCGCGCCGGCCATTGGCCCGAACAGGATTTCCATGAGCTGACGCGCCGCCATCGCCGGGGGATCGTTACCGAAATGGTTGTTGACGGTGATGGCGGACGGGGTCGGCAACAGCGGGCGCTTTCCCAGGATCTCGGCGATCGGGAATCCGGACCTGGCCAGCGCCGGGAGATCAAGCCAGCCCTTGCCGAGAAAGCGATCCCGGTCGGCGTAGGTGTCCAGATAGGGTGCGTAGTCCGAGTTGGCCGGAGCGTTCCGTGTCG
>JBKACM010000426.1:0-1631 GCA_046269335.1 Alphaproteobacteria bacterium
GGCTTGTGTCCATGACGACTGCCGTTAAAGGCACAGAGCCCGTCTAATATACTATTAACTATCGCAACCGACCTTCGCAGTCTGCCTTACCCAGCCGAGGCTCAGCAACTGGTTGTCGATGCGCCGGCTCTCGTGGCGTTCGGTGCCAATGATGAACAGGCCGCCCGCGTCCAGGGCCACCTGCCTGAGGTCGGCAATTACCTTGCGGACCTCCTCCTCACGGCGTGCCTTGGCCTCCGGGTCGAGAAAACCTTCCAATTCCTGCCGCAGTCGCATGGACACATTGCCACCCAACTGGATGTCGGTTCCGCGCCCGGCCATGTTGGTGGCGATGGTCACCGCGCCCGGAACACCAGCCAGAGCGACGATATAGGCTTCCTGTTCGTGGTAGCGGGCGTTCAGCACCTTGTGGGGGATGCTCTTTTTCTTCAGCATCTCCGAGAGCAGTTCGGATTTCTCGATGGAGGTCGTGCCCACCAGGATCGGCTGTCTGCGGGCATGGCACTCGGCAATTTGGGTCAGAATGGCTTCGTACTTTTCGCGGGCGGTCCGGTAGACTTCGTCATCGTCATCGACGCGGATACACGGCAGGTTGGTTGGGATTTCCACCACTTCGAGCTTGTAGATCTCGCTGAACTCCGCGGCCTCGGTCATGGCGGTTCCGGTCATGCCGGCCAGCTTCGGGTACAGGCGGAAATAGTTCTGGAAGGTGATGGAGGCCAGAGTCTGGTTCTCGCTCTGGATCGTGACCCGCTCCTTGGCCTCCAGCGCCTGGTGCAGGCCTTCGGAGTACCGTCTTCCCTCCATCATACGGCCGGTGAATTCATCGACGATGACGACCTTGTCATCCTTGACGATGTAATCGACGTCGCGCTGGAACATCTTGTGGGCGCGCAGTGCCTGGTTGACGTGGTGGACCAGGGAGACGTTGCCGATGTCGTAAAGGCTGCCGCCCTTCATCAGGCCGACTTCATTCAGCTTCTGTTCGACGAATTCGACTCCCGCCTCGGTGAGGGTGACGGCACGGGCCTTTTCGTCCTTCTCGAAATGCTCCGGAAGAAGAAGCGGCATCAGAAGATCGACGCTGGTGTAAAGCTCCGAGGAATCCTCGGCGGGGCCGGAAATGATCAGCGGGGTCCTGGCCTCGTCGATCAGAATGCTGTCCACCTCATCGACGATGGCAAACTGAAACGGCCGCTGTACCATGTCCTCCATCCGGAATTTCATGTTGTCCCGGAGGTAGTCGAACCCCAGTTCGTTGTTGGTGCCATAGGTGACGTCGCAGGCGTAGGCGGCCTGGCGTTCGGAGTCATCCATGCCGTGGACGATGATGCCGACGGAGAGCCCCAGAAAACGATAAATCTCCCCCATCCACTCCGCGTCGCGTCGGGCCAGGTAGTCGTTGACGGTGACCACATGCACCCCGCCTCCGGTGAGGGCGTTGAGATAGACGGGCAGAGTCGCCACCAGCGTCTTCCCTTCTCCGGTTCGCATCTCGGCGATCTTGCCCTGGTGCAGAACCATGCCCCCCATCAACTGGACATCGAAATGCCGCTGTCCCAGACAAACGGTTACAAAATCGCAAACACCAACACAATCTAACACTAGAACAAGAACAGCATCTGCAACGA
>JBKACM010000427.1:0-1629 GCA_046269335.1 Alphaproteobacteria bacterium
CTCGGCCAGTTCGGCAGCTCCGGCAGTCCCGGTGGCCACGTACACCGGATTCCCGCCGTACCCCAGGACCAGATTTTCAGCAAAGGCACTCGTCCCCGATGAGCCCCCCCCCAGCACCAGAGTCAACGGTACGGAAGACGTGGACGAGACAGCGGAATGGGCAGTGGCAGCGGACACGTCAATCCTCCCCGGCATGGCGGCCTTCGGTAAACCCGGGCTTCGTAGCACATGCAGGGAACCAGAACCAGTGTCGGTGCCACGGCAGAGCGTGCCACATCCGTCAGGTTCTCGTATCGTTCTTTTTTCTTGCGCCCCGGGAATGAAAAACGTACCATGAACATCGTTGTGCTTCGGAAAAATGTTGTGGTTCGATAGGGAGGCGGGGCAATGTCGCAAACCGTTCTGCAGTTGGTGGATAGGGGTACCATGGACAAGCAAAAAGCGCTGGAAGCGGCGGTCACGCAGATCGAACGGGCCTTCGGCAAGGGTTCGATCATGCGTCTTGGTCAGCAGAACAGCGCCCTGGACATCGAAACCGTCTCCACCGGTTCCCTGGGACTTGATATCGCCCTGGGAGTTGGCGGCTTGCCACGGGGCCGGATCGTCGAGATCTACGGGCCGGAAAGCTCGGGCAAGACCACCCTCGCCATGCACGTAATCGCCGAGTCGCAGAAAAAGGGCGGATCTTGCGCCTTCATCGACGCCGAACACGCCCTGGACCCGGGCTATGCCCGCAAGCTCGGGGTCAATCTTGACGAGCTGCTGATTTCCCAGCCCGACGCCGGCGAACAGGCGCTGGAGATCGCCGACACCCTGGTCCGCTCCGGGGCCATCGACGTGCTGGTGGTGGACTCGGTGGCCGCCCTGGTCCCCCGGGCCGAGCTGGAAGGCGACATGGGCGACAGCCACATGGGCCTGCATGCCCGCCTGATGAGCCAGGCCTTGCGCAAGCTGACCGGCTCGGTGTCCCGCTCCAACTGCATGATCATCTTCATCAATCAGATCCGAATGCGGATCGGCGTGATGTTCGGCAACCCTGAGACCACCACCGGTGGTCAGGCTCTGAAGTTCTATGCCTCGGTGCGGCTGGAAATCCGCCGGATCGGCAGCATCAAGGATCGGGAAGAGGTGACCGGCAACCAGACACGGGTCAAGGTGGTCAAGAACAAGGTGGCCCCGCCATTCAAGATGGTCGAATTCGACATCATGTACGGCGAAGGTATCTCCAAGCTCGGGGAACTCCTGGATCTTGGCGTCAAGGCCGGAGTAGTGGAGAAGTCGGGGTCGTGGTTCTCCTACAATTCCCAGCGCATCGGCCAGGGTCGGGAAAACAGCAAGCAGTTCCTCAGGGCCAATCCCGCTATCGCCGAAGAGATCGAGGGGGCCATTCGCGCCAACGCCGGCCTTCTGGCCGAGGCGCTGACCGCCGGGCCGGGAGACATGTCCGGGGAGGCCGACTCCACGGCGGAATGACGGACCCCGGGTCCGTCGTTCCAGGGTAATCGGGTGAAAACAGGAACAGGATGTTATGTTGGGATAAAGCAGGAACAACTGGCGCGTTGAGCGCCCGCGCACCCGTGTGCGCGCAAGCCCAAGGGGCCGGACGGCCCCGCCTGGCGCGTGAGGGGG
>JBKACM010000428.1:0-1620 GCA_046269335.1 Alphaproteobacteria bacterium
GTCCGCCAGGTGGCGGATCTGAAGCTGAAGACCACTGAGCAGAGGCTGGCCGACTATCTCCTGGGTCTCATCCCTGACAGGAAGGCGACCGCCGCCACGGTGCGGTTGCCCTATGACAAGAAGATTCTGGCTAGCCAGTTGGGCATGACCCCGGAGAGTCTGTCCCGGGCGATCGCAAAGTTGCGGGCGGTTGGCATCCGAAGTCTCGGCGGAGCCCTGATCGTGAGCGACGTGGGAAAATTGCGGGCCTTGAGCCGGGAGTCCGAATTTTCCGACTGATGGAGACGCCTGGAGACGCTCCGCCGGATATTTTTCGACGAACGTCACGGTTCTTTGGACATTCAGGGATTATTAAGGGCTGAGCGGCGATGATCGCGGGCCCGGGGGAAGTCGGGTTGGAGCGATGGGCCTTCTTGTCGTTCAGGGGATTCACATGGCCGCGGTCATTCTCTTCGCTCTGGTTCTGATGATCGGGGCCGGGTATGACGTGGCGAGTTATCGTATCCCCAACCTTCTCTCGGTCGCGGGTCTGGTCGCGTTCGCGGTAGCCGCGGTTCTGGCCCGGGTCACGGCTCCGGAGATACTGGTACACCTCGCCGCCGGTCTGGCCGTGCTGGTGCTGGGAGCCGGGCTGTTCGCCGTCCGGATGATCGGCGGAGGAGATGTCAAGTTGATGGCCGTAACGGCCGTGTGGACCGGTTTTTCCTTGTTGCCATGGTTCCTGGCGGTGATGACCCTGTCCGGCGGAGTACTCGCGGTCCTGCTGCTGGTGGCGAGGCGTCTGCCCGTGCCGCGAAATTGGCGGCAGACCGAGTGGATTGGACGACTGTTGTCGCCCCGACAGGGTGTGCCGTATGGTGTGGCCATCGCTATCGGGGGATTGACCGTGCTGATCCGTTTTGGGGAGACGGAGCCTTTGTTCGGGAACTGGTTCTAGGAAGGGTGGTGTGATGCGGCCTCTGGTGTACGTACTGCTGGCCGTGGCGCTGGTTGTCGCCGTGGTTACGGCCGTGTTGGCCAAGCGGTACGTGGCCCGTTCGGTCAGCGAGGAGATCAGCCAGCATTCCGCCCGCACGGCGGTTGCCACAACCCCCGTCCTGGTGGCAACACGGGACATACCCCTGGGCCGCGTGCTGGCATCGGGAGACATCCGCTGGCAGGAATGGCCGGAGGCGCTGGTGGGCAGCAGCTACATACGGCGCGGAGCCGGTGAGGATCCGACGGAGCGGTTCGTCGGCGCGGTTGCCCGCACCGCCATCGTTTCCGGCGAGCCGATCCAGTCGAATCGCGTTTTCCGCCAGGAAGAAGCCGGGGTTCTGGCCGGTGCCCTCAGTCCCGGCATGCGAGCGATGGCGATCACGGTCAGCGAGGAGAAGGGCGCGGCCGGCTTCATTCTGCCCGGGGACCGGGTCGATATCATCCTGACCTACGAGGTTCACCCGCCCCAGGGACAGCCACAGTCGGAGTCCACCAAGGTCGCCAAGTACACCAGCGAGACCGTTCTCCAGGACGTCCGGGTACTGGGCGTGGATCAGACTCTGGGCGGCGTCAAGGAAAACAGCGTCAAGGCCAAGACCGTGACGCTGGAACTTACCGCCAAGCAGGCCGAGACCATGGCCG
>JBKACM010000429.1:0-1612 GCA_046269335.1 Alphaproteobacteria bacterium
CCTGCAAGCCGATATTCAGACAGGCGTAGCAGTCGGTATCGCCCACGGCATTGGCCGCGAACGGCACCAGGACGGTGGCGGTGACCGACGAGGTGGAGGTGATCTTCCGGCTCTTGCCGACGTTCGCGCCGGAGGTGTACCAAAGAATCCCCTCGTCCATATCGGGGGAGGCGACGGATGTACCGCCGACAGCGGTGAGTCCGTTGGACGACGCCGTCACAATCGTATCGGCCGTAATGCCGGTGCCGGTTGCGCCCGTGACCATCTTAGCCAGCAAGATCTGGTCGGGGTTGACGATGACGCCGAACACGGCTTCATCGGCTCCCTGAGTCGTGCTGTAGGTGAGCGCGCCACCAGCCGCCAGCGACAGGCCATTGTCCAGAATATGCCCCAAAGCGTTCGCAATGGAGGTCGTGGTCGAGGTGGACATCTGACCGCTCGCGTTCGCGGCGGACTTGATGACGACAATGCCTTCCGCCAAGGCGGCTGAGGCTTTATACTTCTTGATGATCGGCGTCGAAGAACTGAGATTGCCAAAGTACTGCATATAATCCTTTCGTACCCTGCTTCAGCGGTCCAGGGGTGTGACCGTCAGAGGTAGCCCTTCTTGATCCGGGCGGCTCTGGATTTCGCCAGGGCGCGGCGTTCGTCCGCCGTGGAGCGCACTGACGAGTAAAGTTCATCGTAAATGTACCAACTGCATCGCGAGTCAAACGTGCTGCACCCGTCGCATTTGGCCTGACAGACCGGAAATTCTTTCTCTTTCCGGTAGTGGACCCTGGCGGGGTTGAACTTGTTTGTACAGAGCGGGCACAGCGTAATGACCTTTTTCTGGGCCGCAATATCATCGACCCAGCCCCCGGCCGCACGGCCCCGTTTCCGTCCGCCGCCTTCGGCGTCCTTCAACAGCTCCGCTTCGGTCCAGTTCCTGGCAATGAGGATTTGCATTACACCCCCGTTTTCTTGAACGTGTCGTAGTCCTCGTATTCCTTCTTGACATCGTCCCAGCCACCGGGATAGCGCCCGTTCCGCATGAGCCGTTCATAGTGCTGCACTTCTCGCGTCGAGAGCGTCGAACGGAAATCTTTCTTCGTCTCGGTTGGCTTCTTGTTGGCACTGGAGGTTTCCATGTAGGCTTCCCGTGAAAGAGGTTTTGCGGCCAGCGACTGCTTAGTCCTGAGCGTGTCGAGATCCCCGAACGCGGCCCGTGCCGCCGCCAGTTCATACGACAGTTCCTGCTCCTTGGTCTGGGGCCGTCCCAGGCGCTGGATCAAATAGCCATACTCGCGCTCGACCTTCTGCCGTTCCTCAGACCCCGGCACGGTCGCATTAGGTACTAACTTCTTGTACTCGCTCATCTCCGTCGAGACACTGGACAGCACCCGCGATTGTTCCTCACGGGCCTGCTGTTTGGCCTCCCATTTGGCATAGAGCTGCTGGTCACGAATCTCAAAGGCTTTTGCCTGCGTGATCGTGCCTTGCTCCACCGCCGCCTGGAGCTGTTCCCAGCTATATTCCGGCTCGACCTGTTTCCGCGCTTCGACCTGCGCCCGCAGTCTCTCTTCCAAGCGAATGCGTTCTTCCCGTTCCTGACGGGCTTCGGCTTCTACTT
>JBKACM010000430.1:0-1610 GCA_046269335.1 Alphaproteobacteria bacterium
GGGTCTGAACGATGATCAGCCTGACCCCTGCACAAAAGGACGCTTACGAGATCTATCGCGGGCTGGCGGAGGCGCTGGGGCGTGCTCCAAGCTGTCCGGAATTCGCGGCTGGACTGGCGGAGAGCCAAGAGCGCGCCGAACAGATACTGCAAGCGCTCGTCGAACGCGGCTGGATTTCTGGCGACGGATCTCCGCAGGGGATGTCTACCATCATCCCTGCCGCGCTGATGGTTACGCCCGCGAGCCTCGGGCGCGCCGGGCCGGCCGTGGTCGATGACCCGCTCGGGGCGGCTATCCATTGCCTTGGTGTGCGCCTACGGCGGTGCCGAGGGGGACTGATCCTTGACGGGCAGGCGGTCGGTTCGGCCCAGGTTGTCGCGGCGGCAAATGCGGTACTTGTTGCCGCCGGCCGCGCTCCGATCGCCTATCCCGGTATAGCGCCGGTATTGGGGCGGAATTCGCGGCGGGAGGCGGGATGTTAGACGTTTCTCCTCCGGACCAGTTCGGCCCGCGCTGCCTCGGCCAGGAATCCGGAGCGATTACCGGTGATGGCGTCGATTTCCGACAGCAGACCCTCATCCAGGGTGATGTTGATTCGTTTCGCGCGGCCCGGCATCACCACCGGAATCAGGGTGACGCACACCACCTGCTCGTCGGGCTCCCAGGTCACCAATTCCACCGGCGTCGGCTCAGGGAACGGGTCGCTGTCCTCGGCCATGGTAGCGATATGGCCAGACAGGGCCTCAGTGCCCATGGCGATCGCTTCCTCCGGCGTGGCACCGACCGAGATACATCCGGGAAAGTCCGGAAAGGTGATGCCATAGCTGGTCTCGCCCTTGTCGATGACTGCGGGATAATGCCGTTTCATGGTGGTGCCTCCATTCCGCGGGCCGGCTCACACGAGCCGAACCCCCGTCTGTTTCTCGATGTTGCGAACGGTCTTGAGGGTCAGATCCTTGTTTGGGTGGGGAATGGTCGCCTTGCCGGGCTTGGTCGGATGCTTGAAGTGCGCGTGGTCCCCGGTCTGCCCGACCCTGTACCAGCCATCGGCCTCGATCTTCCTGATGGCGTCCCGGCTGCTTATCGGCATCGTTCCCTCCGTTTTGACGAGAGAAATATACACATCAATACACACCCGGTCAAGGAAAAAAGATGTGTAGTGTGTATTGTTTTTGGGGGCGCGCACCGTCCCTCGACGGGGTTGACTGAAGCGCTGGACCGGCGTAGCGTCGGAGGTGGAGCTTCCAACTCCATTGAGACGGCCAGCCACGACACCGTCAGTGGCGTTTTTCATGCCCGGATTCCGTCCGGTGCATGCTCCCCATGGCGGGAGTCCGGTCACCGTAAGGCCCGGGCTTGTTCTCAATCAAGTGGAAGCTCCCGCCGCCAGGGTGGCCTTTCCAGCCTCTCTGCGTGGCGCGTTGCAACGCCGATTGAGAGGCATGCCATGACCGATTCTTCCAACGTCCGGACTCCGTCCGTGCTTTCCCTTTCCGAAATTGACAACGAGCCCCGCGTGCTGGATACGCGGCTCTCCGAATTCCTGGGATATGCCGATGTCAAAATACTCCGAAGATTGGCGGAGCGACACCGCGAGGCGCTGGAGCGGT
>JBKACM010000042.1:0-13971 GCA_046269335.1 Alphaproteobacteria bacterium
CAGGAGATCAGAGTCCACCGATACCCCCAGGTCCTCGACGCGCCCGGATGATAACATGATCGTGAGAAACCCTTGAAGAGTCGATGTCGCTTCGAACGAAGCAATCCGGTGCCCTGCATTTCCGGCTATTGTCCGCAGCCTGTCGCGAGGTATAAACGGACCATGAAGACCTCCTTCAGCCTGTTGGCGACACCTGTCGGCACCCCGCCGGCTTCCCTGGTCGCGGTGGATCGCGCCGTTGCGGAGTTGCGCCGAGGTGGCATGGTCGTCGTCATCGGCGAGAGGGCGGGGGAATTTGTCGTGATTCAGGCCGCCGAGGCCGCCACGCCTGCCTCCCTGGCCGCGCTGGTGACCCTGGTGGGGGAGCCGCCCAGCCTTGCCCTCAGCAGCAGACGCGCTGCGGTTCTTGGGTTCGCTCCCGCAGGTTCCGCAGGGGCTACCACCGTGGTCGTTTCCGTCGGAACCGGTCTGGATACGGAGACGGTGCTGGCTCTGGCGCAACCGGCTGTCGGCCCCGTCCGAACACCGCCTGAGGATGCCACCGCCGTGGCCGTGAGTGCCCCCAGTGCCGACGATGCCGCCGTGAGGCTTGCCAAGCTGGCGCGGCTGCTGCCCGCCGCTCTGGTTGCATCGATTCTTACCGGTGATATCGACTCCTGGGCCCGGCGGCGGGATCTGCCCACGGTGCGTGAATCCGATATTCGAAGCTATGACCACACCTCCGCCGGAACCCTTCGGGCGGTAAGCGAGGCGCGGGTGCCTCTGGCCCAGGCCGTGGATACGCGGATCGTCGCCTTTCGACCAGCAGACGGGGGTACCGAGCATCTGGCCATTATCATCGGTTCCCCAGACGGTACGGATCCGGTTCTGGTTCGGATTCATTCCGAATGTTTTACCGGTGATCTTCTGGGGTCGTTACGGTGCGATTGCGGCGACCAGTTGCGCGGGGCCATTGGCGAGATCGCCCAGACGGGCAGCGGGGTGCTCCTGTACCTGGCGCAGGAAGGGCGGGGTATCGGTCTGGTCAACAAGCTGCGGGCCTATCAGCTCCAGGACGTCGGTTTCGATACCCTGGATGCCAATAATCAACTCGGTTTTGACGAGGATGAGCGTGTCTACCTGCCCGCAGCCGGCATGCTGGGCCTTCTGGGAATCTCCCGGGTGCGGTTGTTGACCAACAATCCACGCAAGGTCGAAGCCCTGGCTCGTCATGGAGTCGACGTCGTCGAGCGGGTTCCCCATGTTTTTCCGGCCAACGACCACAATCGATTCTATCTCCACACCAAATCCTCCAAGGGTGGGCATTTGTTTTAGCCCGTGCGGCGTTGCGGCAAAATGTGCCCTGCGTTTCGGACGCGAAAGTGTGTGGAAAAATTCTAACCTATTGAATTTCGCTGGTTTTTGGTTGGCATAGTGCTTGCGAGACATGGTGTGCAACGAGAGGGGCCTCCATGTCCGTTATTTCCAATATTGATCTACCTGGACCTAATCGACGGGATGCGCTGGCCCCCATCGCAGGTGGACCCACCGAGGCACCGGTCGGCAATCTGAAGCCGTTTGCCGAAGCGGAGCCGAGCTTTCTGGACCTGGTCGACGTCATCAACCCCTTGCAACACCTGCCCGTGGTTTCCACCATCTATCGTCATCTGTCCGGTGATGAAATGGGATACGCCGCCAAGGTGGCGGGGGATGTTCTCTATGGAGGCGTCGTCGGATTGGTTCTGTCCGCCGTGGATCTGGTGGTTCAGTCGGAATCAGGCAAGAATATCGGGGATCATCTCTGGGATGCCGTTTTCGAAGGCGGCGAGAACGGAACTGCCCTGGCGGAGGATCAGGATGGAACTTCTGGCGAACGTGCCGATGCTCCCCCACCCGATGCGGATTCTTCCCCGCAAACGGCGATCCCAGACCTGGCAACGTCGACAACCGGCAACGTGGTCCCCATCCAGGCCGGAACGCCGCCGCTTGTCCCCCTGATTCCTCTGGAACCCAATCCGGTCCGGCCGGCCGCAACGGCTTCGGCAGCTTCTCCGGTACCGCTGGTCGGTGGGCATCCCGTGTTCAACGTGGCGGGTCGGGTTCCCCCCTCGACCACACCAAGACCAACAGGCCCCCATGCTGCCGGTTCCAGGGCCATATCGGCTCCTGTCAAAGAGGAATTCATGCCGATAAACCCCGGGGGCCAGCCCAAATTCCTGGCCGTTCCGCCGCGGCCTCCGGCCCCGACCCAGGCTCCCCTCACCGCCGCACCGGGACCGAAGGCGCTGCTGGAAGCCCAGGGCATTGCTCAGGCAGCGCCGGCGACACCTATGCCCGGGCCGGAGACTGGCTCAACGCCGGCGGCGGCTGGACCCGGTGCCTGGTTTGGAACCGCCATGACCAGCGCTCTTGACAAATACGAACGTTCCCGACGTCTTTCCGCACCGTCCCCAGCGGCAGCGCCTTGAGGACCTGGTTGATGGATATTCTGGTTTCGGCGGATGGATGGCTTCGCTGGTCGTGCCAGAGCCACGAACAAGAGCCGGTCCGGTGCGCCCTGGGACGGAACGGTCTTAAGCAGGACAAACGGGAGGGAGACGGAGCCACGCCGATCGGGTGCTTTTCTCTGCGGCGCGTACTGTTCCGCCCGGACAGGCTGGCCCCCCCTGCCACCAGGCTGCCGATCCAGCCGATCCAACCCGCGGACGGCTGGTGTGACGATCCTTCGGATTTGGCTTATAACTGCCCGGTTTTGCTGCCTTATTCCGCCAGCGCGGAATCTCTGTGGCGGGAGGATGGTCTCTACGATCTTATCGTGATACTGGGCCACAATGATGACCCGGTTCTTCCCGGGCACGGTAGCGCCATCTTCCTGCATGTGGCCAGAGCGGACTTCGGACCCACCGAGGGGTGCGTTGCGATAGGCAAAGAGGACCTGTTGCGGCTGTTGTCCGTATGCAAGCCCAACAGCCGCCTATGCATCAGATCCGGGAACCGAAAATAGCGGTTCCCACCCGTACCTGGGTCGAGCCCAGGTGAATCGCGACATCGAAGTCCCCACTCATGCCCATGCTGAGATGACCGAGGCCATGGCGGGCAGCAATTTCCCGCAACAGAGCAAAATGCGGCGAAGGCTCGTCATTTACCGGAGGCAGACACATCAGGCCCACCACTGGCAAGCCGTGGTCGGTTCGACACGCGGTAATGAAGGAATCGGCATCGGCAGGAAGGATGCCCGCCTTCTGCGGTTCCTCGCCGGTGTTGATCTGAATCAGGCACTCTGGACGACGGTTCTGGTGCCGCATCTCGGCGGCAAGCGCGACGGCAAGTTTCGGGCGGTCCACGGTCTCGATGACGTCGAACAGGGCCACGGCTTCCCGAACCTTGTTGGTCTGTAGGGGTCCCAGGAGATGCAGGCGTATTTCGGGGTATTCCGCCCGGAGTATTGGCCATTTGCCCAACGCCTCCTGGACCCGGTTTTCCCCGAATGCCCGCTGTCCAGTAGCCAGTACGGGCCGTATCCGGTCCACTTCGTGGTTCTTGCTGACAGCGACAAGGGTCACATCGTCGGGGGAACGGTTCACCTCCCTTGCAGCAGCGGCAATGGCGGCCCGCACCGATGCATAGTTGGCAAGGACTTCCTCGGACATGTACCTTCTCCGGAATGTGGTGGGAGAACATGGCGATATCATACAGGAAAAAAAGAATACGAGGGGCCGGGAGGCCCCTCGCGCTCCCCGAAAGCTTGTGGCTCACAGACAATCTTGGAAGGATGGAGCCCGTGTTTGGCCTGCCGTCGGGGTGGGGGGTCGTTATGCGGTCCTACGAGATGGAGTCGACTCGGAGAGAGGCTTTGGGCAGAGCTTTGAGGATTGTTTGCAGGCAGCGCGGTCTTTTTTTCCTGGTGGCACGGGATTTCCGGTTGGCGGCAAGAACGGGCGCGGATGGACTGCATTTGCCAGAGGGACTGGCTCGGCACGGGATCTTGAGCCCGACGCGGCTGTGGCTACGGTGGAGCGGGAGGCTCCTGACGGTGGCGGCCCACAGCCCCGGTGCAATCCGACGAGCTCGAACACTTGGTGCCACGGCGGTACTGTTGTCACCCGTATTCCCAACGACAAGCCATCCGGGAGCCCGCACGATCGGTGTCACGCGCTTCGCGGCCTGGCACCGCCAAGCTGGCATGCCGGTTTATGCTCTGGGAGGAATGAACGCCCGATCCGCCCGACGCCTGGGGCACCACCGGATCGCTGGCATCAGCCTGAGGGGGTACGGGGAGGCCATGCCTCCCCCGTGCCCCCACCGGGGTCGGATAAATCCGACCCCTAGGCACCCAAACGTCGTGCAGGCTTGCGGCGGACGGCCTTAGAACGCCAGATCGATGCCGGTAACCAGGCCATAACCCTGGTTCTTGTTGGCAGACGACTCGTCCAGACCCGCGTAGCGGGCGACGAAAGCGGTGGAACGGCTGGTAATGCCCGGCCCGAGTTCATAACTGCCGGATAGCATGCCCGTCCCGAACTCTTCCTGACCGGCGGTATTGCCCACGAAACCCCGGTGCTTTTCGTTGTAGTAGCTGAGGCTGGCTCCCCAGGGACCATTGATGTAGCTCAGCCCAGCATTCCAGGCATGACCGGTGGTGGAAATCACCGCGGTACCGGTCTGGGTGACCGCTGCCGGATTATCTACCTTGTCTTCCTCAAGACCCAGATAGGCACCACCCAGGGTCCAGCCACCGATCACGATCTTGGCACCGCCTTCCCAGGCCCGGAACGACTGGCCGAAGTAGGAGGCGGGCGTGGCGAAGGCAATGGCCCCACGCTTCGGGCCGGAACCGCGGGCATAGCCGGCATCCAGGTTCAAAGTCACCGGAGCGAACTCGCGAGCATAGGCCAGAGTGGTTTCCCACACGTTGTGGGGCGTGTTCAGGGTGTCCACCGGGCCAATGCTGCCGCTTCCTGGAACGAAGCTGGCTCCCAGGGACAGCCCATGGAAGGACGGGCTGATATAGGAAACGGAGGGCTGCTTGTCGGTGAAGGCCATGAACGACGTGGCACTCCACAGGTTCGAATTCAGAAGGCCGATGTTGCGGCCGGCGGCATTGGCATATGGAGCCATGCTGGCCCAGCCACTCGGCGGAGCGAACCAGTTGGACACGCCACCATAGGTGATGCCGACATCCGGGGCCTCGCTGTGCATGGTCTGGTTGGCGACTTCCTTGATACCGGCCCGGAGCGTTCCGAGGCCACCCGCCAGGGCCACCGAGCTTTCGCGCGTCGCGACGGAAGCCAGGGTAGTGGCGAAGTTGGCGGGAGTGTCGAGCTGTATCCGGGCGGTAACCACCAGGCCGTTGTTGGTCTTGGTCTCACCGGAGAAAAGAACGTTGGCCTGGGTATCAAGTCCGGTCTTGTTGAACTTGCCACCACCGGCCGTTCCACCGAACTGGTCGGCGAGATTGGCTCCATGCTGGTTGACGACACCAAACCACTGCTTCATCTGGCCCCCGACCGCCAGCTTGATCGGCTCTGCGGCGGAGGCCGTACCCACCGCCATCAGCGTTCCCACGAGCGCCGTGGTCGCAAATAGAATCTTCTTCATGTTCACTCCGTATGCACCGACGATCAGACCACTCGGCTCTGATTCACCAATAATGGGATGGGACAAACTCGCAGTCTCCGGCCGTATCGTCAATTCCTTCCAACTCTGTGGATATCGTATTTCAACTGTTGTTGCAAAAACACATCACTGTTACCCAGCAACCACCGACGACCTGGCACCATACCGCAATCGGCTACAAATGACTAAATTATCAGCGCACCATTCATGATGCACAAAATATTTTCAATTTCCCACCGTGTCAATAAAGAAGGGGCGGTCCGCAGACCGCCCCCCCCTCTTGTCGAGTCGACTCGATAGATCGAGACGATTAGAACACCAGATGGACACCGCTCACGAGGCCATATCCCGCCGTGTTGGTGACCGGGTCCAGGGTCTTGCCCTTGTACTCGGCATAGAAGCCGGTGGACACCAGGTTGATCCCGGGGCCCAGAGCATACTTGCCGGATACCAGATAGGCGCTCAGCTTCTCGTTCTTGCGAGCGTTGGCCGCGCCGTTGGCATCGGTCGGGGTCATGTTGCCGAGGTGGGTTTCCTCGTAGTAGGTGCCGCTGACCGCCCACGGACCGGAACCATAGGACAGGCCGGCGTCGAAGGAATGACCGGTCAGACGGGGACCGAGGTTGGCGGCGGTGTTGTTCGCCAGAGCGTTCATATCGCCGACGTTGGGCTCCATCATACGCAGGTAGGAACCGGAAAGAGTGAAGCCGGCGAAGCCGACCTTCAGACCACCGTTGTAGGCTTCATAGGAGAAGTTGGCATTGTTGCCGCCCAAAGCTGACGCCGCGGTCGCCTGCGGGGTCTTCGGAGCATAGCTCTTGGCCATACCCATGTCGGCACCCAGCTTGACCGGGCCGATGTCGCCGTCATACGCCAGGGTGACGTCCCAGGAGTTGTGCTGCTGGGTCAGAGTGTTGTTCGGACCAACAGTCGCGCCACCACCCGACGGGGCGAAGCTGGCACCCAGCGAGAAGCCGTACAGCTTCGGGCTGATGTACTCGGCCTGCGGCAGGGTCTGGGAGGTCAGGCTTCTGAACGAAGTGCCGCCCCAGTTCGCCTGGCCGCCCGGAGCCGTGGCACCCGTGGCGACGCGGTGGAAGGTGTGCATGCCGGTCGGAACCGCCAGCCAGTAGGGAATGTTGCTGGCACCGATGCCGACATCCGGAGCAGAGCTGTGCATGTCGAAGTTCGAGGACTGAACCACGCCGGCCCGCACCGTGCCGATGCCGCTGGCCAGGGTCGCATATTCCTGATCGACAACGCCGTTACGGGCCGCGCCGCCGCTGGCACCGTTACCGTTCTGGATCGCGTCCATCTTGATCACCGCACCAACGGTGATGCCGCTGTTGGTGGTGGCCGTGCCGGAGAACGTGACCATGGTGTCGGTGTTCAGACCGGTATCGTTCGGCTTGGTCGTGGTGCCGTTCGAATTGGTGGTCTGGTTGTTATTGTGAACAGCGCCAAACCACTGCTTCATGTGGCCACCGACGCTCAGCTTGATGGGCTCGGCGGCCTGGGCCGCAGCGCCGGCCAGCAGGGAGGCAGCGACGAGCGCAGTCGTGCCGTAGAGAAAATTCTTCATAAGTCTGCTCCTGTTGGTTCCCTTTGGGTCGACCGAATACCGCCGCACCCGGTTGCGTAGTCTCGAACACCGACACTCAGCCACGATGGCTCCTTTAAGTCAAGCACACCGGAGACCGGCCTGTGATTAAACGAACCCAGTGTTGCTTTGCGCACACACATGGACGGGAGGGTACCAGTCCAGGGCCCAGGGTCCCCCCCCGGCGGCAATTGTTGCCGGCACGCGGGAAGCCCGCTTAACATGCCACCGTTTATGGGGTAAGGCTAGGGCTTGTCGTTGGTCGGGATGTCTGGCTGGTCTTCCGGGGACCATAATGCGGTGAGATTGAGGGATTGACAATGACGGGAACCATTCTGCGGGCTCGGGGGTTCGTCCGCTTGGCGGGAGTGCTTCTGTTGACGGGTGCCGGGGGTTGTCAGGACCTGAAAGCCGTCTATCCAACCAAGGATGACAAGAACCAGACTTCCCCGGTCTATCGGGCCCCCACCGAGGACGCGAAGCGGGACACCATCTTCGGACCCGGCGGCCTGAGCTTTGGGGGTCGCAAGACCAAGACGGACGAGAGCGGTGGCGGCGGGATCGGGGTCAACAGCTTCCTGTGGCGCGCGGCTCTGGACACCATCGCGTTCATGCCGCTCAGTTCCGCCGATCCGTTCGGCGGCGTGATCATCACCGACTGGTATTCTCCTCCGGACAGTCCCGGCGAACGTTTCAAGGTCAACATCTATATTCTTTCCAAGGCCCTGCGCTCCGATGGCCTGCGCGTTTCCGCCTTCCGTCAGGTACGGGGCTCCAACGGAGAATGGACCGAGGCCCCGGTGCATGTCGCCACCGACATGGAAAACGCCGTTCTGACCAAGGCCCGGCAGTTGCGCATGGCTACCACGGAGCCCTGACGACCATGGCACGAGTCGACGATCGTTACAATTTCAAGGCGGCCGAGGCTCGCTGGCAGTCGGCGTGGGAGGCCGCGGCGTGTTTTCACGCCAGGACCGATCCGAGTCGACCCAAGTATTATGTCCTGGAGATGTTCCCGTATCCCTCGGGGCGCATCCACATGGGCCACGTGCGCAATTATACCCTGGGCGACGTGGTGGCCCGGTACCGACGAGCCCTGGGATTCAATGTCCTCCATCCCATGGGCTGGGATGCCTTCGGCCTGCCGGCGGAAAATGCCGCCATCGAGCGCAAGACTCACCCCGCCACCTGGACTCTGTCCAACATTGCCGCCATGCGTGAGCAGTTCAGACCCATGGGGTTGTCCCTGGACTGGGCGCGAGAGGTCGCAACCTGCGATCCGGACTACTATCGTCACGAACAGAAGATGTTTCTCGATTTCCTGGCGCGGGGCCTTGCCTATCGCAAGGAGTCCTGGGTCAACTGGGACCCGGTGGAACATACGGTTCTTGCCAACGAGCAGGTCATCGATGGCAAGGGCTGGCGCTCCGGAGCCGCCGTACAGCGGCGCAAGCTGTCACAGTGGTTCCTGCGCATCACCCGTTATGCCGAGGCCCTGCTGGAGGGCATCGAGACCCTGGATCGCTGGCCGGAAAAGGTCCGGATCATGCAGTCCAACTGGATCGGTCGGTCCGTGGGGGCCACCGTCCGGTTTCGCGTCCGGGGCCGTGAGGACGTCGTGAACGTCTATACCACGAGACCGGATACGTTGTTTGGAGCCGCTTTTTGCGCCATTTCCCCTCACCATCCTCTTTCCCTGTCCCTGGCGGCGGGAAATCCGTCCCTGACGGCCTTCCTGGCCGACTGCGACCGTCTCGGTACCAGCGAAGCCGCCATAGAGACGGCGGAGAAACTGGGGTTCGATACCGGACTCAAGGTGATGCATCCCTTGATCCAGGGCCATGACCTGCCGGTCTACGTGGCCAACTTCGTCCTGATGGAATATGGCACCGGTGCCATTTTCGGCTGTCCGGCCCACGACCAGCGAGATATGGACTTTGCCCGCAAGTACGGTCTTCCCGTGCTGCCGGTGGTAGCACCGCGTGGTGTCGACTCGGCCGCGTTTTCAATGGATCTGGCGAGGTCCGATCAGGCCTTTACCGGGGACGGGTTGCTGGTCAATTCGGAGTTCCTGAACGGCCTGGACGTCGCGGCGGCAAAAACCGCCGTGATCGAACGTCTGTCGGCCTCCGGGGAGGGAGAAGCAACCGTCCAGTATCGCCTGCGTGACTGGGGTGTATCCCGGCAGCGATACTGGGGATGTCCCATTCCAGTGGTACACTGCGATGTTTGTGGCGTGGTACCGGTGCCGGCGGAGGATCTGCCGGTACGCCTGCCCGAGGATGTGGATTTCGAAGGTTCCGGCAATCCTCTGGAGCGTCATCCGACCTGGAAGGATGTTCCTTGCCCAACCTGCGGCAAACCGGCACGGCGGGAAACCGATACTTTCGACACGTTTTTCGAATCCTCCTGGTATTTCGCCCGCTATTGCTCGCCGTCCTCTCCTCGTGCTTTCGAGCCCGGAGACGTCGCCTACTGGTTGCCGGTGGATCAGTACATCGGCGGTGTCGAACATGCGGTGCTGCATCTTCTGTATTCCAGGTTCTTTACCCGGGCGTTGCGTGACTGCGGTTACCTGGACGTGGCCGAGCCTTTCGCCGGCCTGTTCACCCAGGGCATGATCTGTCACGAGACCTATCGCGGTCCCGACGGTGAGTGGCTGCCCCCCGAGGAGGTCCGCCGGGTGGAGGGCGGTCGTCTGGAACGGGTGAGCGATGGGACCCCGGTATCTTCCGGCCGTTCCGAAAAAATGAGCAAATCCAAGAAGAACGTCGTCGACCCGGCCGGTATCATCGACAGCTACGGGGCCGACGCCGCACGTCTGTTCATGTTGTCCGACAGTCCGCCTGACCGAGATCTGGAATGGAGCGACGCCGGTATCGACGGAGCCTGGCGGTTTCTCAACCGTCTTTGGCGGCTGGCCGGTCGAGTCGACGGGACGGTGGTACCCCATGGCGGAAACGAGGCTTCGGCTCTGGTTCGCCTGGCTCATCGAACCATTGCCTCGGTGACCGAGGATTTGGAGAAACTCCGTTTCAATACGGCGGTGGCCAGAATTCGCGAGCTGACCAACGCCGTTGCCGATGGTGTCGAAGACGCAGAACCGGCGGTTTTCCGCTTTTGCCTCGAAACCATCGTGCGCCTGCTGGCACCGATGACCCCGCACATTGCCGAGGAAATCTGGCGAGAGTTGGGACATGCAGAGATGCTGGCGGTATCCGCCTGGCCCGTGGCTGACCCGGCCTTGCTGGTGGAGGATACCGTTACCCTGGCGGTTCAGGTCAACGGCAAGCTGCGCGCCACCTTGGAAGTGGCCAGGGATGCCGATGCCGCCACGGTGGAGGCCTTGGCCCTGGCTCTGCCGTCTCTCAAGACGTTTCTGGGCGATAAACCGGTGCGAAAGGTGATCGTCGTACCAAATCGTATCGTCAATGTCGTGGTATAGGCCCACGATGGGCGGGACCGCGAGGCTGTTGCGGCTCGTTTTTGCTCTTGGGCTTGTCGTCGCCGAGGCCGCCTGTGGGTTCCGTCCATTATATGGCCGTCATGGCGCTTCGGGCGTCGCGGTGGCCCAGCTTGAGACGGTCGCCATCGAACCGGTGGACACGGTTGCCAACCGTGATCGTTCCGGATTGCTGTTGCAGAATACCGATCGGATCGGACAGCAACTCCGCAACCACCTGTATGAGCGCATGACCCCGAAGGGTCTGCCCCAGCATCCCCGCTATACCCTGGAAGTCCAGCTTTCCACCCGGACCGACAACCTCGGCATCCGCAAGGATGCCAGCGCAACTCGGGCCAATCTGGTCGTTTCGGCGAAGATCTACCTGCGAACGATCGATTCGGATCGAAAAAGCTATCTGTTCCTGGAAACCCTGCGCTCCGTGGCAAGCTATAATCTGCTGGATGCCCAGTACGCCACGGTCACCTCCCAGCGTGATGCCGAGGAACGGGCGACGCGCCAGCTTGCCGATGACATCACCAACCGTCTGGCTACCTATTTCTCCCAGGCCCAGACTCCGGGATCGAAGAAGCCTTGAAGTGGTCGGCGGATTCGTTTCAGGTCTTTCTTTCCCGACCCTCGCCGACGGTGCGGGCGGTTCTGGTCTATGGCCCCGACGCCGGCCTGGTGGCGGAAAACGCTGCCCGATTGGCCCGTGCTGTCGTGCCCGACCTTTCCGACCCGTTTCGCGTCACCGAGCTGACCGGCTCCAGCCTGAAGGACGACCCAGCCCGGCTGGCCGACGAAGCCGCCGCTCTGTCCATGGGGGGGGGGCAGCGGGTGGTGCGCCTGCGGGATGTTGGCGATGCCCAGGCGGCCCTGTTCCGATCTTTTCTCGCCAATCCTCCGGGTGAAGCCCTGGTGGTCGCAAGCAGTGGTGATCTTGGCAAAACGTCTTCCCTACGCAAGGCCTTCGAGGAAGCGAAAACCGGGGCCGCCCTGCCCTGCTATGCCGATGACGCTGTCAATCTTGGTACCGTGATTACCGGGATGCTGCGTGATTTCGGACTTTCGATCGACACCGAAGCCTTGACCTATCTCAAGGAACATCTGGGTGGGGATCGTCTTCTGACCCGAAGGGAAGTGGAGAAGCTGGCGCTTTATGTAGGTCGTGCTTCCCGAATGGTTACCCTGGAAGACGTTCTGGCTTCCGTATCCGACGCCTCGGCCCTGTCTCTGGACGATCTGACATTTGCTGTCGGCGACGGCGATCTTGCGGCCGTGGTTCGCCTCACCGGGAGACTTTTCCGTGAAGGAACCGCTCCTGTTGCTGTTCTACGGACGGTGATGCGCCACCTGCAACGATTGCACCTTGCAGCGGGGATGGTGGCGACGGGTCGCACCGTCGATCAGGCCGTGGCCGCGCTGAAGCCACCAGTATTCTTCAAACGGGTTCAGCAGGTCCGAGCGCAGGTACGACGATGGTCCCCCTCCCAACTCACCTCCGGCCTGGACCGGTTGCTGAAAGCGGAAATGGACTGCAAGACCACGGGATCCCCGGCCGAGGAACTCTGTGAACGAGCCCTGTTGCAGGTTGCCTCAATTGCCAGAAAAAGTTAAAGGGGAGCGGGAGGGGCCTCAGGGTAATCGGGTGAACCCGATTACCCTGGTTTGTTCTTGTTCCCTCAGTTGCCGGGCGGGCGCGTCCGCGCCCTTGGCTTGCGCGCGCACGAGCGCGCGGGCGCTCAATGCGCCTTTTGTTCAGCGTATGTTCTGGCAGGAACAGAGAGTCCATCACTTCACCCGATTACCCTGACAACGTCGACAACATGTCTTGCGCTGCCATCAGACGACCCCGGGCGTCATGGAAACCAGACCGCCGTTTTGCAGTCGAAGCACCCGGTCCATCCGTCCCGCCAGTTCCGGGTTGTGGGTGGCGATCAGGGCGGCCAGCCCCTCCTGCCGCACGAGACGTAGCAGTTCGCCGAAAACCGCGCCGGCGGTGGCGGGGTCCAGGTTGCCGGTTGGCTCGTCGGCCAGCAGGAGACGCGGCTGGTTGGCCAGGGCGCGGGCGATGGCCACCCGTTGCTGCTCGCCGCCGGAAAGCTGTCCCGGCCGGTGCGCGGTCCGTTCGCCCAGTCCCAGGACGCCCAGCAGTTCGGTGGCGCGGTCCGCGGCCCGGCTTCGGGCCGTTCCGGCGATCATCTGCGGCAGGATCACGTTCTCCAGGGCCGAGAATTCCGGCAGCAGGTGGTGGTACTGGTAGACAAAACCGAGGTGTTCCCGTCGCAGCGCGGTCCTCCGGGTGTCGGAGGCTCCGCCGCAGGCCTCGCCGGCGATGAAGACCTCGCCGTCGTCGGGGCGTTCCAGCAGGCCCGCGATGTGCAGCAGGGTGGACTTGCCGGCTCCGGACGGCCCGATCAGGGCGACGATCTCGCCCTGGCGAACGGTCATCCCGGCCCCTTGCAGCACCTCCAGCACCGCCTCGCCCTGGCGGAACCGCCGGTGGACGTCCCGCAGCACCAGGGCCGTACCGGATACGTCGCCCCCCTCACTCATAGCGGAGCGCCTCCACCGGATCGAGCCGTGCCGCCCGCCACGCCGGGTAAAGGGTGGCTCCGAACGACAGCCCCAGGGCCATCAGCACCACGGCGACGACCTCGTGCCAGTCCACCACCGCCGGCAGTTTGGAGAGGAAATAAATCTCGGCCGCGAACAGATCGGTTCCGGTCAGGCCCTGCAAAAGCTGACGGATGGACTCGATGTTCATCGAGAACAGGAGCCCCAGCGCGACCCCGAAACCGGTTCCCGTCACTCCGACACTGGCCCCGCTCAGGAAAAAGATGCGGGTGATCATGCCGCGGGTGGCACCCATGGTGCGCAGAATGGCGATGTCGCGGCTTTTGTCCTTCACCAGCATGATCAGGCCGGAGATGATGTTGAAAGCCGCCACCACGATGATCAGGGTCAGGATCAGGAACATGACGTTGCGTTCCACCTGGATGGCGTTGAAAAAGCTGGCATTGGCCATCTGCCAGTCATGAATGCGCACATTGGGTCCGGCGATGCGGCCAATCTTCAGTCCGACGGCGGCGAGGGCGTCCGGATTGGCGACCATGACCTCCAGATTGGTGACGGCTTCGGGCATGTCGAAGAAGAGCTGGGCCCCCTCCAGGGGCATGAACAGGAACGACGAATCATACTCGAACATGCCGACGTGGAAGATGGCCACCACCCGGTAGGCGCGCATCCTGGGGACCGTACCGAAAGCGGTCACGTTGCCCTTCGGGGACCCAAACAAAATTAAGCGTTTTGTATTCATTTTATCACCCTA
>JBKACM010000042.1:13981-14221 GCA_046269335.1 Alphaproteobacteria bacterium
CCTGTCTCCGACCATCACCCCCAGTTTTTCGGCCATGCGGTCACCGATCATCGCCGTATCGGCTCCCTGAAGCGCTTCCAGGGAACCGCTACGGACGGCCTTGGCCAGGACGGCGCGGCCCTGGATGTCGGTCCGACGCATGCCCCGCACCATGGTTCCGACCGAGGCACCGTTGGCGGTGGCCATCACCTGGCCCTCGATGGTGGGGCTGACCGAGACGACGCCAGGCACACCGCGCAG
>JBKACM010000431.1:0-1604 GCA_046269335.1 Alphaproteobacteria bacterium
ATTGGCCTAGAAGTGGTCTGGTAATACCTTTTACTTTGATTAAACCAATCTTTAGACCTTGTAAATCCGTTTTTTGAGTAAGTCTGTTGAGAGTAACTCCAGTAGTACCGAAACATCCGACTTTGGCCCCACGCTAAACCCATGGAACACCGACAAGCTTCCAGGTGGATCATCTGGTGGCTCTGCTGCTGCCATTTCAGCCAGTCTTGCCACTGTGAGCTTGGGCAGTGAGACAGCTGGCTCCATTAGACAGCCGGCCGCTTGGTGTGGTGTCACCGGCTTTAAGCCAAGCTATGGCACAGTTAGTCGTTATGGAGTTATCGCTATGGCCAGCTCTACCGACTCACCTGGTCCACTAGCTAAAAACATTGAAGACTGTGCTCTGGTTACCTCAGTTATTGCCGGCAAAGACGAAAAAGATGCCACTACTACTGGAGTTACTCTCAACAGACTTACTCAAAAAACGGATTTACAAGGTCTAAAGATTGGTTTAATCAAAGAATACTTATTAAGTGATATGGATGAGCGGGTCAAAAAACTTGTGACCGATGCAGCCGAAAAGTTCAGACAACTTGGAGCCACAGTCGAAGAAGTCTCACTTATGGACCCCAAATATTCTATTGGTGTTTATACCGTTCTTCAGAGATCAGAAGTCAGCTCCAACCTAGCACGCTTCGATGGTATCCGCTTTGGTGAGAGTAGGGGAGTTTTTAATGACGAAAACAAAAGGCGCATTATGCTTGGTACTTACACTCTGTCATCTGGATACTACGACGCCTACTACAAAAAAGCCCAAGCAGTTCGCACCAAAATTGTGGAAGACTTTGCCAAAGCTTTTGAAAGCTACGACTGTCTAATCGGGGCTGTTTCACCTGGTCCCGCACTCTCTGTCGGTGCCAGTAAGGATCAGCCGATGTTTGGTGAGATGGAAGATGTCTTAGTTGAAGCTGACTTCTGATCTCTGAAGAACGGTATAAACACCAATAGAATATTTGGGGTCCATAAGTGAGACTTCTTCGACTGTGGCTCCAAGTTGTCTGAACTTTTCGGCTGCATCGGTCACAAGTTTTTTGACCCGCTCATCCATATCACTTAATAAGTATTCTTTGATTAAACCAATCTTTAGACCTTGTAAATCCGTTTTTTGAGTAAGTCTGTTGAGAGTAACTCCAGTAGTAGTGGCATCTTTTTCGTCTTTGCCGGCAATAACTGAGGTAACCAGAGCACAGTCTTCAATGTTTTTAGCTAGTGGACCAGGTGAGTCGGTAGAGCTGGCCATAGCGATAACTCCATAACGACTAACTGTGCCATAGCTTGGCTTAAAGCCGGTGACACCACACCAAGCGGCCGGCTGTCTAATGGAGCCAGCTGTCTCACTGCCCAAGCTCACAGTGGCAAGACTGGCTGAAATGGCAGCAGCAGAGCCACCAGATGATCCACCTGGAAGCTTGTCGGTGTTCCATGGGTTTAGCGTGGGGCCAAAGTCGGATGTTTCGGTACTACTGGAGTTACTCTCAACAGACTTACTCAAAAAACGGATTTACAAGGTCTAAAGATTGGTTTAATCAAAGTAAAAGGTATTACCAGACCACTTCTAGGCCAAT
>JBKACM010000432.1:0-1585 GCA_046269335.1 Alphaproteobacteria bacterium
GATCGGCTTTCCTCCGCTTCGGTCCTGCGTAATTCGGATCACTGTGGCGTCTGCGATCGGGTCCGACGTACCCGGGAATCCGCAGGAATTCGCGGGGATTGTCGATGGTGATGTAAATCCGCTTGTACAGCGAACCGGCCGATATCGGCTTGGCCAGAAACTCGGTGACGCCGGATTCCCGGGCGGCAACGACGTTGGAAATTTCGGTGTGAGAGGTGCACATGATGATGGGGACGAACGGATTGGACGAGCAGGTGGCGGAACGCACCATGCGAGTCAACTCCAGCCCGTCCATCCGTGGCAGGGCCAGTTCCGTGATGATGATGTCCGGGCGATGGACTTCCAGCTTGCTGCGGGCGATCAGACCGTCGCTTGCTGTCTCGAACTCGCGGGCTCCAAACGCCCGAAGCACCGTCATGATCAGGTGCTGCATGTGACGGCTGGGGTCGATGACCAGGAAGCGAAGGTTATCGAGACTGTAGATCCGCAAGCCTCACCCTCTGGACGGAACGCCGACAGTGCCAGAAACCGGCACGGTGCCAACCAGCGTCTCAGGCGAGGGGGCACTTGTCAACAAGCTCTATCTTCCCGATTGGGCCCCTTCCCCGGGGGGCGTTACGGCCCACGCTCCGCCAGGAGCCGTTCCATCTCGTCCAGACGCCGGGACAGCTCCTCCTGCCTGGTTCTGGCCTCCACGATCATCTCGCGCACCACCTCGAATTCCTCGCGGCTGACCAGTTCCATGCCGGAGAGCAGGCGCTCGGCCTGCTGTCGGAACACGGCCTCCACCTCGGACTTGACGCCGGCAAGCGCCCCTGCCGCACCGCCGGCGATACGGGCCAGGTCATCCAGCAAACGGCTCTGTGGTCCCATTCCCAATCCTTTCCCAACGTCGGTGCTCAATGACACCACCGGCCCGTTCCAATGTCGCGGGAAGCCGACTCGTGTCGTCGAGGCTACCCCGTCTCCCTTTCCCGACTGGCTTGCCGTTCTTCCTTCAGGGACTCCGCCACCAGGAACGCCAGTTCCAGGGCCTGGCTGGCATTCAATCTGGGATCACAGAAAGTCTCGTAACGTTCCGCAAGCCCGGCCTCGGTGATCGCCTGGGCCCCACCGATACACTCGGTCACGTCCTGGCCGGTCAGTTCCACGTGAACCCCACCCGGATGGGTACCCTCGGCCCGATGCACGGCGAAGTAGTCCCGGACCTCGCGCTGGATGCGATCGAAGGACCGGGTCTTGAAGCCGTTGCCGGTCAGGACGGTGTTGGCATGCATCGGATCACAGGCCCACACCACCTTGCGTCCCTCGCGCTGGATGGCCCGGATCAGGGGGGGCAGCTTGGCGGCGACGTCGCCGTCACCCATGCGGACGATGGCGGTCAGGCGTCCCGGCCGATTGTCGGGGTTGAGCACGTCACACAGGCGTAGCAGGTCGTCCACCGGTGCGCTCGGCCCCACCTTCAGCCCCAGTGAAGAATTTTATTAGATACAAATTACCTATAATGTTTTCATGGTTTTGTGATATACAACGGAGCATGACTGCTGTTACTAGTGAAGACATCTCATCTTCTGTGAGCTCAAAG
>JBKACM010000433.1:0-1580 GCA_046269335.1 Alphaproteobacteria bacterium
CCACCAAGACCACCCGTTACCAACACATTGCGCTGAGTCATGATACCCGATCCCTTTCAATAGCCGATACCGACGGCGCGAGACTCCGGCTCGTGCCGCCGCAAGCCCGCACGGTGCCTGAGTGCCTGGGGGTCAGTCCTGTCCGACCCCGGCATGACTGGCACGCCGAGCGTAACAGCAGTGGGAGAAACTGGCTACTGGGACGGAGTCTGCATTGCATGCAGAATTCATCTTTTGGCAGGCAGAAGCTGTACCAGCCGGTCCGTCAGGGCAATGGGCAGGGCTGCCAGCAGCCACACCGCCGCCGCCATTGGTCCGGGAAAGGCGATACGACCCCGGTTGCGGCGAAGCCCCCGACGGATGATCGCCACGGCCTTTTCCACCGGCATGAGAAATGGCATCGGAAACCGGTTGACCGCCGTCATCGGGGTCCGCACGTAACCGGGGCAGAGAACCGAAACCTCGACTCCATCCGGAGCCAGCCAGCCGCGCAACCCCTCGCCCCAGGTCCGGACCGCCGCCTTTGAGGCACAATAGGCCGGTGCTCCGGGGATGCCGCGAAAGCCGGCCAGAGAACTCATGATGGCAATCTGCCCCCGCCTCCGCCCCCGCAATAGCGGAATTGCCGGCAGAACCGTGTTGAGTACCCCGTCCACGTTCACCGCAACGATCCGCCGGGCCTGGTCGTCGGGCTCGCAACCGCCACCGGTACCACCGGAAATTCCGGCGTTGGCGATGACCAGATCCAGTGGACGTTTGGCGTCGGCGGCATGAATCCAGGCCCTCATGGCCGTGGCATCGGAGACATCGACCACACTCACCGTCGCCTCGGCCCCCCTGGTTCGGCATGCGGCGGCAACCTCCTCCAGTCGCCCGGAGTCGCGCCCACCCAGGGCCAGGGTGACGCCAGAGGCCGCGTACTCAAGCGCCAAAGCCGCCCCGAGACCACTGGAGGCACCGGTAATCAGAAGACTTGAGGGATTTTCCATGGCAGAGGCTCCGCGCCCGCCGCGACCGAAATCACCGGGTACGGGTGGAGGGCAGACCCTCCCGCAGCCACCGGCTCATGCCACCCGCCACGACGTTAACGTCGGCGAAACCGGCCTTTTTCAGAGCCCTGGCTCCATAGGGCGAACGGTTGGAGGTATGGCACATGACGAAGACCGGCGTGTTCCTGTATTCGTCGAGCCTGTCGGCCACGACGGAAAGCCTCTCGGACAACACCCCGACCGGCAGATTTATGGCCCCTGGGACATGACCGCCATCCCCTCCGAACTCCGCAGGCGAGCGCACATCCACCACCAGAACGGACTCTCCCCGGTCCATCCTGGCCTTCAGATCGGCGGGCGGGACGAAAGGTACACCCGCCACCAGCCGTGGCATCACTTTCATAGCCACCAGGGCTCCTGCCAAGGCGACCAGACTGCCGACCGTAACCGCGTCCATTGCCAAGAAACTCCGTCGATATCCCTGAGGATTCCCAGACATACCCGAGGCTGTTGATGGTGACCAGAGATATCATCAGGATTCCATTTTCACTTTCATCCGATTACCCTGGGGCAAATCCCTATAGACGTCAG
>JBKACM010000434.1:0-1574 GCA_046269335.1 Alphaproteobacteria bacterium
TGGACTCGGTGCTGCAAGGCGTAACACCCTTCGATCTCCCTGGTGTCAAGGACGTCCACGTGGTTGATCGGCTTGCCACCGAGGGTGATTGGGCATCGATAAGCGAACCCGCGACCAGCGTGCCGCGCATTGTCTTTTTCTCGATCAAGGGAGGGGTTGGGCGCTCGACCGCTCTTGCCGTCGCGGCATGGTCGCTGGCGCAACAGGGCAAGCGGGTCCTGGTGCTCGATCTCGATCTTGAGTCCCCGGGTCTGTCGTCATCGTTGCTACCGAACGATCGACAACCGACCCATGGCATCGTCGACTGGCTGGTCGAGGACCTGGTGGACAACGGCGGCGCCGTGTTCAATGCGATGGTGGCGACGAGCACGCTCTCGCGCGATGGGGAGATATTCGTCGTTCCCGCCCATGGTCTCGATCCGGGCGAATACGTGTCCAAGCTTGGCCGTGCCTGGATGCCCAAGGTGAGCGCCGAGGGATCCAAGGAAAACTGGTCCAGACGCCTGAATCGGCTGGTCGACGAGTTGAGCGCGCTCTATCGCCCGGACGTGATCCTGATTGATTCCCGTGCCGGCATCGATGAGGTCGCGTCCGCCTGCGTAACCGACCTTTCCGCCTCCGCCGTATTGATGTTTGCCCTCAACGGCGAGCAGACATGGGCCGGCTATCGCATGTTGTTCCGACACTGGCGCACGTCTGGCGTGGCGACACGGATTCGCGAACGTCTGCAATTGGTTGGGGCGATGGTTCCTGAACTGGGCGCGCAAGAATATTTCGCGACCATCCGCGAACGCGCCTGGGACCTGTTCTCCGAGGAACTCTACGACGAAGTTCCGCCCGGCGAAATGGCCGTGGGAAATACATGGAGTTTCGATGAACACAACGAGAGTGCGCCCCATTACCCCTGGGCCATCCACTGGCATCGCGGGTACGCGGCCCTGACCTCGCTGCACGAACGGTTTGGAGACCTTGATGCCGAGCAGGTCAAGCAGGTGTTCGGTTCTTTCCTCGACGGCATCGACCACCTGTCGCTCCTTGAAGGAGACGAGGCATGATGGACATCAAAGTCATCCGCCAAGCCATCGTGGAGGCTTTGCCGATCGAAACGTCCAACTACGGTGCGGCGCCCAGTCAGAAGCAGATGTATGTGCCGCCCGCGCACATCAAGGCCCTGCGCCTGGAGTGCAACCTGGTGGTGGGTGGACGGGGTGTTGGCAAATCCTTCTGGACCGCCGTTCTGGGATCGCCGACTTTGCCCGCGACCTTGGGGCATGCCGTCACCGAACTGGAAAGAACCGATGTGCGGATCGGCTTCTCGGTGGCATCAGATATCCAAGCCTACCCCGACGGTGATGTCTTCGCCAATCTTCTGGCCGCGGGCACCACGCCCTATGACGTCTGGCGCGCCGTTCTTGCTCGGTGGTTCAGGGACGTCCTCAATGACCCCACTGCCGATAAAACATGGCGCGAAACGGTGGATTGGGTACGAAATCAGCCAGAAGCGTTCGCCAAACTGGCACGTGACGCGAACCTTCAGTTCGAGCGGAACGGACGGCTTGGTCTCATCGTTTTCG
>JBKACM010000435.1:0-1537 GCA_046269335.1 Alphaproteobacteria bacterium
GTCACCACCCATTACCGTCCCTGGCGGGAGAAGTTCCGGTGGGGTTGGCTTAGGAACGGCCAGTGCCAATTCGTTGAACTTAGCGGTTGGGACTTGCCAAGGGGCTTGCGGATCACTAACAGCCTCCCCGAGACCGAGCGATTAAAGAAGTTGCTTGCCGAGGGTCAGCCCGACATCCAGGCGATTTGTTCCAAGGCGGGAGTGATCCTGGAAGCGGCCCTGGATTACCTGACGCAGAAATACGAATGCGCCGTGCCCAGACGTCCAGGGAACGCCTACACCCTGGGCGACCTTCTTCCGGCCATCGGCGGAAAGCTGCGCGCGGCACTCAGGGCGGAAATCCTGGACGGGCAAGGTGGCCCAGCCGTGCGGACAGTCGAGTTGAAGCCCGTCCTGGATGAAATCGAGCGCATCGCGCAGGTGCGGAACGCCTTCGGGGCACATTTCAAGGCCATCTCGTTCGAATTGCTCGATGCCGATGCCCTCGGCTTTGCCCATGTCGTCGCCGCTTTGATGGACGCCCTGACACATCCCGAGGACGGCTGGCCCAGCAGCAAGAAATCCGGAACCCATTGGGCCACGAGCGGCGATCTGCGCCGGCTCCATCCACTGATTAGGCCGAGCTGAACCATGCCGACGTCCCAGGAACAAGTTGCCCAGATCGAAGCTGCGCTCAGACGGCGGTTCTTCCCATTGGTGCCGAAGATCGAAGCGCCTGAACGCTCCGGCTGGACAGAGGATCAGCACGATACCGACCGTCTTTCTCGGGCGCTGGCAGCTTACGCGATTGTGGGGCTATGCGACATTGACGACGCCATGGCGGTGGGAGCGATCACCGACGGCAAGAACGACGGTGGTATCGACGCCCTGTTCTTCGACCGTGCCGGCAATCGTCTCGTCTTCGTGCAGGCGAAATTCAAGCGCGGCGGCGCGGCTCCGTCCCAGGAGGAAGTTCTTAAGACCATCAACGGGATCAAGGCGCTCCAGGAGCGGCGGTTCGGAGACTTCAATCAAGCAATCCAGGGGCGCCTGGACGAAATCGAGGAAGCCCTCGACACGGCGGGCGTTCGGATCGAGGTGGTGCCTACTTTTCTCGGCGAAATGCTCGGCCAGCATGCGTCGGCCGATCTGAACGCTCTTCAGGCCGACATGAACCGCCTCAGCCCGCGCATGGCGTGGGAGGCAGCCGGTCTGTCCAGGATTCATGGCTGGCTGATCGCCGAGCAGACTCCGGTGGCCGTCGATGCCCAGGTCACGCTGGAGAACTGGGCAGGGATCACGGTGCCGCGCAAGGCGGTGTACGGCCAGATTTCGGCGGCGGCACTCGCCCAACTGGTTGAGACTCATGGCAAGGCGCTGTTCGAACGGAACATCCGTCATTACCTCGGTTCTGTTGGCGTCAACGTGGCCATCGGAAAAACGGTTCGGGGACGGCCGGGGGATTTCTTCTACCTCAACAACGGCCTGACGGCGGTCGCGGAGGAAATCACTCAGGCCGCCGGAACCCCTGCCCGGTGCGCCTTCGGCTTCAAGAAGC
>JBKACM010000436.1:0-1528 GCA_046269335.1 Alphaproteobacteria bacterium
GAGGTCGCCACATCCCGGCTCCCCCGATCAGGCGCAGGGGTTGAAGAAATGGGTCGGAGACAGGGAAAACCCATCGATTTCCACCAGTTCATCGACGACACGGGCCCGCCCGCTCGCCACCAGACTCAAGGCAAGCGGGTAAATCTCGTGCTCGGCCTTCAACACCCGTTCGGCCAGACTGTCGGGCGTGTCGTCGGGATGCACCGGCACCGCCGCCTGCACGATGATGGGGCCCTCGTCCATGGCCGGCCGAACGAAATGGACGGTGCAGCCGGTGATGCGGACCCCGGCGGTCAGCACCCGTTCGTGGGTATGCAATCCCTTGAAGGCCGGCAACAGGGACGGATGGATGTTGATCAGACGGTCCCGCCAGGTTTCCACGAACGTCTCGCTGAGAATGCGCATGAAGCCGGCAAGACAGACCAGTTCCGCCCCAGCCCCGCGCAAATGCTCGTTGACGGCGGCATCGAAAGCCTCGCGGTCGGAAAAGCCACGATGACTGACCACCGAAGTCGGAATACCGACCTGCCTGGCCCGGTCCAGGGCCATCACGCCATCGACGTTGGACAGCACATGCACGATCTCCGCCGGAAACTCCGGCTGGGCACAGGCGTCGATCAGGGCTTGCAGGTTGGAGCCCCGCCCGGAGGCCAGAACGGCGATCCGCCGCCTGGGTGTGGTCGTCAGTCCCGCCATGTCCGCTCCATGTTGGCAAGGGTCACCGGGGCATCCGTCCGGGGTCGGACACGACCGATGACCATGGCCCGCTCGCCCATCTCGGCCAGGATCCGCAGCGCCTCGTCCACATCGGCTTCCGCCACGATCACCACCATGCCGATGCCACAGTTGAAAGTACGGGCCATTTCGTCAAGAGCCACGCCCCCGGCGGTCTGGAGCCAGCGAAAAACCGGTGGTACGTCCCAGCAGGCGGCGTCCAGAACGACGGCGGTCGTTACCGGGATCACCCGGGGAATGTTTTCCACCAACCCCCCGCCGGTAATATGGGACATGGCCTTGACAAGCCCGGCCCGCGCCAAAGCCAGACAGCTCCGCACGTAGATGCGGGTCGGTGTTAAAAGGACCTCGCCCAGGGAGCCCTCGGCAAAGGGAGCCGGCCCGGCGTAGGTCATGGCCCTGGCGGAAACGATGCGCCGCACCAGGGAAAAGCCGTTGGAGTGAAGACCGCTGGAGCCCAGCCCCAGCACCACGTCCCCGGCCATCACCGTCTCGCCGGTGACCATCCGCCCCCGCTCCACGGCACCGACGGCGAAGCCTGCGAGATCGTAGTCTCCCTCGTCGTACATCCCCGGCATCTCGGCGGTCTCGCCCCCGACCAGGGCGCACCCAGCCTGACGGCAGCCCTCGGCGATCCCCCCGACCACGGCGGCGGCAGTGGACACATCCAGTCTACCGGTAGCGAAGTAGTCCAGGAAAAACAGGGGCTCGGCCCCCTGTACCACCAGATCGTTGACCGACATGGCCACCAGGTCGATCCCCACCGTGGAATGCCTTCCGGCGGCAATGGCGA
>JBKACM010000437.1:0-1504 GCA_046269335.1 Alphaproteobacteria bacterium
GGTTGCACGCTGTTACCCTGACCTTACGGGACCTCAACGAGGCGACCGAAGCAGAGCTTTGGCGTTTCAAGGTTCAGGCTCTGCTGGCCGTATTCATCGAAAACGAACCGGGTCGTGCGGGAGGCCCCTTATCGGCGACCTCCAAAGATGCCGAGCAGCGGGTAATCGAAGAATTGGGGCCTGGCATGGTGCATTATTTGCGGCCGGGTCAAAAGCCAACGATGCTGACTCCCTCCGGCGCTGGTGGTTTCGGGGACTGGGTGCGTCACCACCTGCTGGCGACCGCCGCTGGTGCCGATTTGCCGTATCACACCCTGACCGGTGACTTGTCTCGCGCCAACTTTGCCAGTTACAAGATCGGCCAGATCGGATTTGGCCGCATGATTGAACAAAATCAGGAGCAATGGCTGATACCTCAGCTTTGTCGGCCAGTCTGGAATTGGTTCATCGATGCCCTGTTTTTGGCCGGGAAAATCACGCGACGGGATTATCGCGTGACGTTCACGGCGCCGCCATTGCAGGAAGCCGACGAATACAAGGCGGCCATGGCGGCGCTTTTACGTATGCGCTCCGGACAAACCTCCGCTCCGGAGGAAATCCGCCGTCTCGGATACGATCCGCGCGAGGTTCTGGACGACATCGCCGAATGGAACGCCGCCATGGACGCCGCTGGCGTCGTCCTCGACAGTGACCCGCGGACGACAAATCAAAAAGGCGTGTTGCAATCGATACAGCAAATGGCCGGACTGGGCGGCACCGATCAAACAGGAAGCGATCCATGACTCAGAAGACAAGCAGGCTCCCAATTCAAGTTCGCACCGCGTCATTGGCTCCGGCGTCGATCGATGGAGAGCGGCGAACGGTGGATGTCGTCTGGTCTACGGGCGCGGGGGTTCAGCGATACGATTTTACGAGCGATACCGAATTCGTCGAAACCCTTTCGATGAATCCGTCGCATATTCGGATGGATCGTCTCAACGCTGGGGCGCCGGTTCTGAACTCTCACCGGAATGCATTGGAGGGGATCTTAGGGCGAGTGGTACCCGGATCGGTGCGAGTGCAGGATGGCCGGGGGCTGGCCACGCTGCAAATCAGTACGGCCTCGGATGTCGCGCCAGTATGGCAGCGTATCGTTGATGGAATGGTAACTGCCGTATCGGTCGGCTACCGGGTCCACACATACGAGGTTTTACGGGTGCCGGGAGAACTTCCAGAATACCGAGCAGTTGACTGGGAGCCGTTTGAAATCTCTTTTGTCGCGCTGGGCGCTGACCCTAGCGCCGGCGTTCGCACGGAAAAAGACGAACAATATCTGGTAACCATCATTGACGCGACCATGTCCGTCGCAACTCAGGAGCCTGCCATGACACTTCGAAGTGAGGGCGACGCCGCCTTGTCGTTTGACGTTATTGCCTCCCAAAACCCTGCTGACGGCGACCAGACCGCAGTCCGGAGCGACCCTCCTGGAACCGGAAACCAGCCGCACCAGGCGGTGGATCTGGTA
>JBKACM010000438.1:0-1503 GCA_046269335.1 Alphaproteobacteria bacterium
GCCCTGGCCGACGTGGATGGCGGCCTGATTGGTGGGGCCAGCCTGAAGGCCGAGGATTTTTGGGCCATCGCCCAATCTTGCCCCTAGAATCCGACCGACGGTCGGTTTAATTAACCGGGTGGCGGCCACCGCTCCTCCGATGGCGGGGACGGTGGCGAGCCTGGACAGACCTCGGGTGGGACCATGGTATCGGTAATCGTCACCATTCATCTGCTGCTGGCCATTGCCCTGGTCGGCATCATCCTCCTCCAGCGTTCGGAGGGGGGAGGGCTTGGCATCGGTGGTGGCGGTGGCGGATTGATGAGCGGAAGGGCTGCCGGCAACCTGCTGACGCGGACCACGGGAATTCTGGCCGCCGCGTTCATGACCACCAGTCTGATGCTGGCGATCGTGGCCAACAATGCCAGTGGTCCCCGCAAATCCATCCTGGAGGACACCGGTCCGGCGGCCCCGGTCTCCACGCCTCCCGTGGAGAGCAAGGCCGCGTCCGGCGAGGGGAAGACGACCTCCCCTGGGGCAGGGGGCGCGACCACCGACTCCGATGTGCCCGCACCCCCTCCCGTGTCGTCCGAACCTGAGAAGGCTGCGGCGAAGCCGTGACGATGACGCGCTTCATCTTCATTACCGGAGGTGTCGTATCCTCGCTGGGCAAGGGGTTGGCCTCGGCGGCCCTGGGGGCGCTGTTGCAGGCTCGTGGCTATCGGGTCCGCCTGCGCAAGCTCGACCCCTATCTGAACGTCGATCCCGGAACCATGAGCCCTTACCAGCATGGTGAGGTCTATGTAACTGACGACGGTGCCGAGACGGATCTCGACCTGGGACACTATGAGAGATTCACCGGGGTTTCCTCCCGGCGGAGCGACAACGTCACCACGGGGCGTATCTACTCGACGGTCATCTCCAGGGAGCGCCATGGCGACTACCTGGGAGGGACGGTGCAGGTGATCCCCCACGTCACCGATGCCATCAAGGAATTCATCACCGCCGACCTCTCGCGCGAGGATTTCGTTCTGTGCGAAATCGGCGGCACGGTCGGCGATATCGAGAGCCTGCCCTTCCTGGAGGCCATTCGCCAGCTTGGCAACGAGCTTGGGCCGGGGCGGTCGATGTTCGTTCACCTGACCCTGTTGCCGTATATCCCCTCGGCCGGGGAACTGAAGACCAAGCCGACCCAGCACTCCGTCAAGGAACTCCTCAGCGTCGGGATTCAGCCGGATCTGCTGCTGTGCCGCAGTGATCGCCCGATTCCGGCCTCCGAACGGCGGAAAATCGCTCTGTTCTGCAACGTCACCGAGGCCGCCGTCATTCCGGCCCTGGATGTGGAGACCATCTACAACGTGCCCATCAGCTATCACGAGGGGGGCATGGATATCCAGGTCTGCAAACATTTCGGGCTGGCCCACGACACCGAGCCGGACCTTGCGCCCTGGCGGCACATCGTCGGTCGCGTGCTCCATCCGGAGGGGGATGTGACCGTGGCCGTGGTCGGCAAGTACACGAAGC
>JBKACM010000439.1:0-1455 GCA_046269335.1 Alphaproteobacteria bacterium
CTTGGGGTATTAGTTGCAGTGTTTGTTGGGGTTTGAGTCGGAGTGTTTGAGGCAGTTATACTTGGAGTAACAGATGCGGTGTTACTCGGAGTATTAGAAGCGGTGTTTGTTGGAGTGTTTGTAGGAGTTTGACCCCGAGGCATTGCCCCGCGACCTGTTCACACCCGACCCCTCCCCCCGGGAGGTCCGTCTGATGCAGGCGGTTGATGCCGCCAACCGCCGCTTCGGCCGCGACAGCGTCACCTTCGGCTTTGCACCGAAGGATGCTTCCTGGCGGATGCGCCAGGAACGACGATCGCCGTCGTATACGACGAAGTGGGCGGACCTGCCGCAGGTACTGGCGTGATCCGAAAACCGATACGAGGCGGCCCGTTCTAGCCCGCAGGACGATCGGACTCGATTCCCCTGCCCAATCCCAGCAGTTTCCGGGCGGTGGCAACGACCCTCGGTGGTTCTATTCCGGCGACACAGGGGTAGCGTCCCTCCCGGGGGGGGAAGTGGCAATTGCCCAGACAGCCGCGGCAGGGCAGGTCCTGCCACAGGAACACGACATTGTCCGGCGTGACTTCGGGCGCGTAGGGCACCATCTCGCCCAGATGCGCGGCGCTGGCCAGACACAGGGTGGGGGTGCCGGCCGCCGTAGCCAGATGCATCATGGCAGTGTCCACCGAGACCACCAGGGATGCCGCCCGGATCAAGGGCAGAGCTTCGCGGAAGCTGGAACCGTCGAACCGGGCGTGGCTTAGCAGAGAGGAAAACTCCGGGTTGCGTTTCATGTCGTCCGGCCCCCCCTTGACCACGAAATCATACCCGGGCAGCGCCTCCATCAGAGCCAGGTACACGGCCGGGGCGCTTTGCTTCAGAGGTACGGCCGAAAACGGCTGTATCAGAATGGTGGGACGGGACAGCACCGCCGGCGGAGGAAGCCAGGCCTCGGGCAGGCGTATCGGGGGAGGCGGGAGGCTGGTGCCCGCCAGCCAGTCGACAGAGGCGGTCCAGCGCAGCATCTTGTCCCGTGCCACCGGACCGGAATCGAACAGATCGGTGTAGCGGGTCTGGTGCCTTCCGAGTGCCCGGTCGTATTTCCGCCAGGGCCGGGGTCGCATCGCCACCCGTTTCGGTGCGTTGCAGGCCAGGATCAATGCCTCGTCCAGGTGGGGATGACGGAGAAAATCGGCGCTGACCGCCACCCGCGGGCGCAGCCTTCGCAGACGAATCAACGTCGACAGACGATATCCGGCCTCCCGCCCCAGCCGCTTGAAATCCACCGCCAGCACGGAGACTTCGGGCGGAAACAGGAACGCCATGGCGGCGGCATCGGAGCGCAGCAGAACGGTCACGGGCTCTGGCTCCTCTCCCCCATCCCCATCCCCATCCCCGGCCACTGCCGCCAGCAGACGCGGAAGAATGAGGGAGAACAGGACGGTATCGCCCAACCCGCCTGCCGCAACCACC